>JAZFTT010000067.1:0-7394 GCA_036446835.1 Acidimicrobiia bacterium | reverse complement strand
CTCCTGGGGAATGCCATGACATGGTGGGATCACAACACCGGAAGCGTATGGAGCCAGCCGCTGGGCGAGGCCGTAATGGGGCCCCGCACCGGTGACCGCCTCGAGTTGATGGCGGCTCAACTCACATCCTGGGGCACCTGGAAGGAAGACCACCCCTCGACCGTCGCTCTCGATGCCCCCGGCCAAGAGTCGAGATTCAGGCTCGAGGGGATGACGATCGTGGCCGACTTCGGTGAGCAAGCAGGGGTCTACCCCGTATGGCTTCTGGCCGAACAAGGACCTGCCAACGATGTGATCGCCGGCGTGCCCATATCGGTGGTTCTCGACCCGACTGCTCCAGACCGCTGGAAGGTCTTTCATCGGCGGGTTGGAGACCAGATTCTCACTCTTTCGGTCTCCGGCGACGACTTGGTAGATCTGGAGACCGGCACCGTCTGGGACCCATCAAACGGAAGGTCGCTGTCTGGCCCCCTCGATGGTGAGATCCTCGATGTGCTGCCCGGGTTCACCGCCTTCGAGCGCGACACGAGAACGTTCTGGCCCGATGCCAAGGTATGGGAGGGCTGACCGCTTTTTCGTCGCAGTTTGAGCAACAATGGCCCTGACATGGCTGATCACAAACGACAAATGCCTGCCTGGCTCATGGGCATGATCATCGCCGCAGTCCTTTTTGTGATAGGAGTGTTGATCTTTCAGGCCCTCGGCTTTGGAGACAATCCGGTGCTGGAATCGGGGGCGCTCACCCCCGGCTCGCTGTCGGTGATCGGTTTGTGACCGAGTCCACCTCGGCGTTCGCCTCCTCACAGCGTCGGGCATTGGCCACCATTGCAGTCGGCCAACTCTTCGCTCTCAGCCTCTGGTTCTCTGCCTCGGCCGTAGCTCCACAGCTTCGCGACTTGTGGAGTCTCAGCACAGGCCAGGAGGCCGGGCTGACCCTGGCCGTCCAGTTGGGTTTTGTCGTCGGCGCCCTGCTCTCCGCCCTCTTCAACCTTGCCGACGTCGTTCCCAGCCGTCGTCTCTTTCTGGTCAGCGCCATTGGTGGTGCGATTGCCAACCTCGGCTTGCTGTTCATGAGCGAGTCGACAGTCACTTTCACATTGGGTCTCCGTTTCTTGACGGGTGTCTTTCTCGCCGGTGTCTATCCGGCTGGACTCAAAGTGATGTCCGGCTGGTTCAAGACCGGGCGCGGAATGGCTTTGGGTGTGCTCGTGGGCGCGCTGACCCTGGGCTCGGCCTCCCCCCATCTTGTTCGAGGGCTGGGTCTCGAGTGGCAGGGTGTGGTGATTGCCGCTTCAGTTTTTACACTCATCGCAGCGGCGATGATGACCCGGGTCGGGGATGGCCCTTATGAGATTCCGGCTCAGAGGTTTCGGTGGCAGCAACTGGGCATCGTGGTGCGCAACAGGGGAGTGCGGTTGGCCACGTACGGGTACCTCGGTCATATGTGGGAGTTGTACGCCATGTGGACCTGGACCGCAGCCTTTCTCGCAGCCTCGGCGACAGCCTTCGGGGGGAGCTATGGCTCGATCCCGCTGATCACCTTTGCCGTCATCGGAATTGGCGGCCTTGGTTCGTGGTGGGCCGGGTCCTTGGCCGATCGACTGGGGCGCACCCGGGTTGCCGGCGGGGCAATGGTCGTGTCGGGCACCTGCGCGGCATTGACGCCCCTCGTGTTTGGGACAGCCGCGTGGGTGGTCGTGCCCGTCATGCTGGTGTGGGGTCTGACGGTTGTGGCCGACTCGGCCCAATTCTCCACAATGGTCACCGAGACAGCCGAGGACGCTGTGCGGGGGACCGCCCTGACTCTCCAGACGGCGGTGGGCTTTCTTCTGACACTCGTCACGATTCGTTGGGTGCCGGCGATCGCCGAAAGCGTGAGTTGGCGGTGGGCTTTTCCGGTACTGGCCGTCGGTCCGGCCCTTGGTGTGCTGGCAATGGTCAGGCTGGCGCGGAGTCCGCACGCTCGACAATTGGCGGGAGGCCGTGGTTGAGTGCTCTCCGAGGTAAGTACGGTCGCATGTTTCGGCGAGACAGGGGTGTCGCCTCGCCGGGACGCAGCGACGTTGACGCACCCGCAGCGGTGCGTCGAGGCCGAGGACACCGCGAGCGGCGTCATCTGTCCGTTGAAACATCAGCGTATTTGCGTTGGGGGGCACAAAGTTGTTTCAGTGCAGCCGCGTAACCGATGTCGAATAGCTCGGCGGCGAGGCTCGGGGAGACATCGAAGTCGAGTGAATCGTGGTCGACCACGACCTCGACGACCCGATCGAGGGGACCGCACATTGGCGGCAGATCCTCCCGGGCCGAGATCCCTGCCCCGATTACGGCCGTGGCGAGCGAGACCGGGCCCTTGATCTCGTGATGAGGGTGGTGATCCGGCGGGGGACGCAGTCTGAATCCAACGGAAGCCGGACTTCTCGGAACCAACTGGGCCGGAAAGCGCGCGGTGATCGCTCCGTCCGCCATCATGAGCTCCTCTCCGGTGACACGATCGCTGAGACGCACCGGTTCGAACACGAACGGGACCGATGAAGACATCAGGACTGCCCGAGCAACCGAGAAAGCCCTGGGATCGTGACCCAGGCCTGGCAGATCGTTTGGCAGGACGATCCCGCGACCATGGTTCAGATCAGTGGCGACCACCATGAGGGAGCCGTCGGGTAGGTCGCCAAAACTCCGGACTCCCTTTGACCCGAGAAGCCGGCGAAGGACGGCTTCGAGTTTGGATCCGGAGTGAAACCCGAGACGGAAGATCATCGAGACGTTCTTGCGCAGCGCGCTCTTGGCGGTGAGACCCGGCCAATCTATCTCGGTGACTGCCTGGCGCAGCTCGCCGGGGCCGAACCCGGCCGAGACGAGAGAGGCAACCATCGCACCCGCCGATGTTCCGACCGTCTGATCGAATTGGTAACCCTCGTCCAAAGCAGCGGCAGCGGCGCCTGCCAGGGCTATGCCTTTGACACCTCCACCTTCGAAGACGCCGGTGATCCGTTCCGCCATGTCCTGGCCAACAGGCCGTGGCCGAGCCCCATTCCGCCCCTGTCAGGTACCCGTCGGTATCCGGTTTCCGCTGCAGTCGAGACCTTCCCCCGGGCGGTAGTTGGCCTCGAATGTGTCGACGACGGCGGTCCCATCCAGATAGGTCCGCTGACGATCCGTCTCCACATGGGTGCACCTGTTGCGACGGGAGACCCGCTGGCCGAGTTCCACGACCTCGATGTTCTTTGTGGAGTACATCGTGACGGTGATCGACCGGTCGGTATACGACGTCCAGATCAGAACCGGGTATTCGGTTGTGTTGTTGAGGATGAGGTCCGGCGTCGGATTGGAGATTGTGGCCTCCCTCCCGTACGGATACCGTGAGAAGTAGATCGAGTGACTGCGATATGTGTCGAAGTCGAGTCCTGCGAAGTACGCCGTGTTGAAGATAGTGGTGGCGAACTGGGAGACACCGCCCCCGACTTCATCGCCCAGACTCCCGTTGCGGATGGCGCCGGCGGCGACGAAACCCTTGGCCCTTGTCCGCGGGCCCACGTACTCGTTCAATGACACTGATTGTCCGGGAAAGAGATAGATGCCACGGACGATGTCGGCCATCAATTGGATGTTGGTCACCCTGGCCTGACAGCATGAGTGCGGGGTGGTGAACTCGCCCACGTTGTCGACTATCAATGAGCCGTCAGACCAGGCGATCAACCTGGGGTCGTCGCTGGCCCGGGGCTCGAGCCGCCAGGGGCCTATCCCGCCGGCCAGGATCTCCTCGGCTGCTTGGCGTACAGATGAAGGAGCGCAGCAAACCGGAGGCGGATCGCCGGCGCTTACAATGACCACATCACCATCGACGATGTCCAGCGTCGGAGCCTCCAAGGGGCCGATCGGCTCGTCGAATGCAGACTCCAGTTCGGTCTGTAGCGCGGCCACGTCGAACTCAACTCGATACCGGCCACCGTTGGCTTGAACCCGGATATGCTTTCGCAGCGCCGCGGCGGTCAGAGTCTTGTGGGCTGACCCGACAAGTACCTCCATGCCGCCTTTCGTCAGACCGTTGAGTCGCTCGCTGGTGGCCTCGGCTTCGGAGTCGGCGACAGCCGGGAGTACCGCAATCTGGCTCGCTTCGATGGTCTGTGGCCCATTCAACAGGTCGATGTCGCCGATCCTGGTCACCAGGTCGTCGATATCAACAGAGACGCCGTTCACCCCGGAGATGACGTAGAGATGGTTGGTCCCATCCATGGTGAGGACCGGCTCTACGGGTGACGTCAGGATCGTCTCAGGCGCTTCCGCCAGATGTTCTCTGGCAACCATCGGGTCGAAGACAATGACGTCGGCTATCTCAATGGATGTGAAGAATGAAGCCGACCAGTCGAGAAAGACGTCGAGAGGGCTGCCTACATGACGGGCGGCTGTGGCTTTGGCGACGACGGATGTTCTGTCGTAGGAGAACCCGAGCTCCTCTGCGGTCGCCACCAGATCCTCGCCACCGGTAACGAGGCTGATCGGTGTTCCGAGCAACTCCTCGGCCCTCGATTCAACCGCCTCGGCGGCATCGTCGATCGACACGCCAGAGAGGTCTACGCCGGCAAAATACACATTTCCGGCGACGGTTGAGCCCTCCGTCGAAAGGTGGTTGGCCCACGCCAAAGCGGCCGTGATGAGGAAAAGCGCGGCAGCAGAAGCTCCCCATAGCCAGATATGATGCGGAGCCTTGTGCCTGGCCACGTTCTGCTGATGATAAGTGAGCCGGCCGGCTCCGCCGATCATTTGGAAGAATGTCGGCGGGGCGTCTGTTGAACGGGACGTGAAACGACAGGCCGAGCAGCAACATCTCGATTGGTTGGCCCGATCGTTCGGACGGCCCGACTACGCACCTCTTTCGTCTGCCGACGTCGACCTGCTCCGTGATGTGGGCGAGATCATCACCAAATACCCCGGCACTCACCTGTTCAAGGAAGGCGCTCCGGCAGATGCCGCCTATCTCATCGAGAAGGGAGAGATCGAGATCTATCGAGGAGAGGGCCCATCCAAACGCGTCGTCTCCCGAGTGGGCCCGGGCTCGGTGCTCGGCGACATAGCGATGTTTGGCGACACCCCCTACATCTCGTCGGCGAGGGCTGTTGGACAGGTTCGAGCGTTCCGATTTGATCGCACTCGTCTGTTGCCGGAGTTGGCGCGTCACCCGGCGGTTTGCCTGCGGTGGCTCGTCGCCGGGCTGCGTCAGCTCGAGGGGACTCAGAGAAGAGTCATCAGACTGATGCACAAGACCGTTCTCGGCCAGGTCGCCGATTTGCTGATGGAGGAAGGGGAGACACGAGCGGAGGTGAATCTCTCCCAGGCCACGATCGCCGCGCTTCTCGGAGTCAGCAGACAATCTGTCAACGAGGCGCTCGGGAGACTCCGTGATCAGGGTGCCGTCGAGACGGGATACCGGAGCATCCGCATCGTCGACACCGACAAGCTGGCGTCGGTGGCGGCAGCCTAGCGTGCACACGCATTCAACCCTTGACTCGTTTTACGGGTGTGCGATAGGATGTAGATCAGTCCTTCGGGGACCGAATTGCTCTTGCGGCGATCGTCAGTCGGCTATCGTCTCCGGGGCGAGTTCGACAGTTTAAGACTCAATTGGGGACATGGTGACGCGTCTGTTAGCATGTTCTTTCTTGCGTCACTCCCAATTTCACGACCTCAAGGAGGCACCTCTTGGCTTCGCGCGTGGCTGAGCGCTTCTCATTCGGGAAGATCCCCGAAGTACTACCCCTACCCGACCTGATTGCCGTACAGCACGAATCATTTCAGTGGTTCCTCGATGAAGGGCTTCGTGAGATCTTCGAAGAGATCAGCCCCATCGAGGATTTCACCGGATCACTCGCGCTCGAACTCACCAACCACCGCTTCAACGAGCCGGTGATGAGTCTCGAAGAGGCCAAGGAGCGCGACGCGAACTACGCGCGACCCTTGTTCGTCACCGCCCGATTCATGAATCGGGGCACCGGCGAGATCAAGGAGCAGCAGGTGTTCCTCGGCGATTTCCCGATCATGACCGACAAGGGTGTGTTCATCATCAATGGCACCGAGCGGGTCATCGTCTCCCAACTCGTGCGGTCTCCCGGCATCTACTTCGACGTCTCCAAGGACAAGACGTCGGACAAGATGATCTACTCGGCGAAGGTCATACCCGGTCGTGGTGCGTGGCTCGAGTTCGACACGGACAAGAAGGACACCATCGGCGTCCGCGTCGACCGGAAACGACGCCAGTACGTTTCGGCGTTCCTCAAAGCCCTGGGAATCGCAGAGACCGACGAAGAGATCCTCGAGATGTTCGATCACTCCGAGTCGATCAAGAACACCATCGAAAAGGACACGGCTGTTGACAAGGACGAGGCACTTCTCGACCTGTACCGCAAGCTGCGTCCCGGTGAGCCGACAACCGTCGAGTCGGCGCGTGGTCTGATTCAGACTCTGTTCCGCAACCCGAAGCGTTACGACCTCACACGGGTCGGTCGGTACAAGATGAGTCAGAAGTTCAACGAGAAGGCGCCGAAGGACTACCGCGCCGAGGGTCTTCAGTTGTTGCGTGACGACGACATCCTCGACGCCATCCGCTACCTCGTCGCTCTCCATGCCGGCGAGGAGACGATGGAAACGCACAAGGGCAACGAAGTGCAGATCAGCACCGACGACATCGATCACTTCGGCAATCGCCGTATCCGTACGGTTGGCGAGCTGGTCCAGAATCAGGTCCGGGTCGGTCTCACCAGGCTGGAGCGGGTCGTCCGTGAACGGATGACCACTCAGGACCCGGATGCGATCACGCCTCAGAGTCTGATCAACATTCGCCCAGTTACCGCATCGATCAAAGAGTTCTTCGGCACCAGCCAACTGAGCCAGTTCATGGACCAGCCCAATCCGCTCGCCGGGCTCACCCACCGTCGGCGTCTATCGGCGCTTGGCCCGGGTGGTCTTTCCCGTGAGCGTGCCGGCTTTGAGGTTCGGGACGTTCACACGTCCCACTATGGCCGGATGAGCCCGATCGAAACGCCGGAAGGCCCCAACATCGGGCTCATCGGCTCTCTGGCCTCATACGCCCGGGTAAACGACTTTGGATTCATCGAGACCCCATATCGCAAGGTGGAGGCCGGAAAAGTCAGCAAGAAGGTTCATTACCTGACGG
Organism: Acidimicrobiia bacterium; assembly: GCA_036446835.1. Classification (GTDB taxonomy): domain Bacteria; phylum Actinomycetota; class Acidimicrobiia; order Spongiisociales; family ZC4RG35; genus SZUA-217. Next base: position 226 of record JAZFTT010000067.1, on the reverse strand, counting down.
CCACCGAGGAAGAGCGTTTTGTGATCGCACAGGCGAACGCGCCCCTCAAAGACACCGGTGCTTTTGTCAACAAGCGTGTCCTGGTGCGTCTTGCCGGTGGCGAGGTCGAGTACGTCGAGGCGAAGAACGTCGACTACATGGACGTCTCGCCAAAGCAGATTGTCTCCGTCTCCACTTCTCTGATCCCCTTCCTCGAGCACGATGACGCCAACCGCGCCCTCATGGG
>JAZFTT010000066.1:0-6002 GCA_036446835.1 Acidimicrobiia bacterium | reverse complement strand
CGCCCTGGCGGTCTGGCTCTGGTTCTGGTCCAAGGCCACCAAGGCTCCACGAGAGCTAGAGGCCGGAACGATGCCGCGCCGCTTCTACCTCGTCGGGTTCGCCGTAGTCACCGGTCTGGTCTCCGCGGGTGCCCTCATCGGAACCCTGGTGGTGCTATTCCAGCGCCTGCTCGGCTCGGGGGGAGATGACACCCTGGCAATTCAGGCGTCACTGTTCATTTTCGCTGGGCTCGCAACTTGGCATTTGCTTCGAGTCAATTCCCAGGACCGGGATCTGATCACATCGGACGAGGTTGTCACTCCGTTCAAAGTGACGATTGTCTGCTCTCATCCGGGCATGATCGCCAGCCGTTTTCCCAAAGAGGCAAGGCTGACAGTGATATATCGTGATGACGAAGACGGAGTCATCGACGAGGCGATGGCCTCCGATATCGTGGAGGCAGTGGGACATGCCTCGTCGCTGGTTTGGGTCGATGAGGAGGGGTATCGGGTGGCCCCATTGCGATAGTGGTCTGTCGCTAGGGATTCGGGCTAGTCGCATCGATCTGAGACGATCGTCGTCGTGAAGTGGCTGGCATATCGGTATCTGATGCTGCGGGGATGGACTTTCATCGGCGCACTTCCAGATGTCCCGAAGATGATCGTGATCGGGGCGCCACACACCACCAACTGGGACTTCGTCGCGTTTCTGGCGGCCATGCGAGCCTACCGGATGAAGGCTCGTTTCCTGGCCAAACACGGTCTGTTTCGCTGGCCGTTCGGCTACTTCTTCACGGCATTGGGAGGGATCCCGGTTGGCGGTTCCAAATCGGGTGGCGTCGTAGGGCAGGTGGCCAGGGTTTTCGATGAAGCCGAGCACATCACCCTTGTTATCGCTCCGGAGGGGACCAGAGCATCTGTTCCTAGTTGGAAGTCAGGGTTTCTCAAGATGGCCGAAGCCACATCGGTACCCGTCGTGCTGGCAGCTGTGGACTTTCCGCGGAGAGAAATCACCATCGGTCCGACGATCGTGATCCGGGGTGAAGTTTCGAGCTTCATGGACCGTGTACGGGCCTTCTACTCCGACAAGGAGGGCCTTCATCCCGAGTTGAAGGGCCCGGTCCAGTTGCGCAACGAGTCATCAGCGCTCGGCTAAGCGTCGGAAATCGTCACTGGATCCACGGGTGCTCCGTCCGAACCTGACCAACTCCCGCCCAAATCGCTCCCGGACTGCGTCGACGCTCTCATCGATCGACCTGCGGCGAAGGTCCTCGGCGCTTCCTGCGCGCAGAACGTCGCCGTCGTCGATGTCGAGTTCGAGTTGTAGATACCGGTCGGTTGTCAGATTGGACACGGACAATCCGATCAACGTGACCGGATCACCTTCGGCGATCTCCAGCGCACGGCGCACCAGCTCGGTGCCCAGGTTGGCAAGAGCGGCGGTCGAAGACGTTGGGGAAGACAGGGTATGACTTCGCGAAACAGGCCTCGGTCCCGGGAACCGCACGCGCACGGAGAGAGTCGAGCCTGAACGGTCCTTGGCTCTGAGTCGACGGCCAATCCTGTCGGCCAGACCGAGAACGATCACCGACATCTCGTCGAGGTCGCGGAGCCCTCTTCCCAAGGCCTGTTGACTCCCGACACTTCCCGCCCGCCGACCACCCCGGACCGGTCGCGGATCCTGATTCCTGGACAGGGCCCGCAGAGCCCCGGAAGTACCCGGCCCCAAAACCGGAGCCAAGGCGCTGGAGTCGACTTCGGCGAGTTCTCCGATCGTGCCAATGCCAAACCGGTGAAGACGCGATGCGGTGACTCGCCCCACACCCCACAGCGCCTCAACCGGCAGGGGATGAAGAAACGCCAATTCGGTACCAAGGTCCACGATGACAAGACCATCAGGCTTGGCGCGAGCTGAGGCAATCTTCGCCAGAAACTTGGTGGATGCCACTCCGACCGAGAGTGGCAGTCCCACCTCATCCCGGACCCTTCGCCGCAGTTCACGGGCGATATCCGATGGTTTGCCCAGCAGGTGAGTGGTGCCTGACACATCAAGAAAGGCCTCATCGATGGAGATCTGCTCGACCACCGGCGTGGCGACTTCGAAGATCGCCATGACCTGGTCGGACAGCTCGAGATAGCGGCCAAAGGTTCCCTCGACCACCACCGCACGAGGACACAAGCGAAGGGCATCGCGTGTCGACATCGGCGCCTTCACTCCGAAGGCGCGGGCTTCGTAGGAGGCGGCTACCACGACTCCCCCACCCACCAAGACAGGTTTGCCTGCCAGCGCCGGGTTGAACAGCTGCTCAACGGAGGCATAGAAGGCGTCGAGATCGGCGTGGAGGATGGTCGGCTCCATGTTCAGGATCCTGCCAGGAATGTGGGACAGAACCCGCCCAGCGAGTTAGACGGCTGCCCTTCCGGCCAGTTTCTTCAACGCTCCACGGTCGACTTTGCCCAAATGTGTCTGTGGCAACTCATCTACGAAATAGATCTGGCGCGGATGTTTGTAAGCCTCGAGATGTTCGAGGACCCAGTCGATCAGATCTTGCTCTGTTACTTCACCGACCCGCACGACAAATGCGACAGGCCGTGCCAAGCCGGCCTCGTCGCCCAAAGCGATTACCGCGCACTCCTGGACCGCATCGTGGTCGAGAAGCGTCGATTCCACCTCCTGGGGGCGGAACCACTTGCCTTTGACCTTTATGGCGTCGTCGGCCCGGCCCCGATGCGTCACATAACCTTCCTCATCGATCGAGACCAGATCCCCTCCGACAAACCAGTCGCCACGAAAAGCATCCTCGGTCTTCTCGGGTTCCTCCCAGTAGCCAAGCCCCAACGAGTCGCCACGCACCCAGAGACGACCGACTTCGTTGGCGGGGACCTCGGTGCCGTCCTCGTCACAAACCTTGATCTCAAACCCCGGCACCACCTTGCCCAGGGTTCCGGGTCGTACGTCACCAACCGTGTTCGTGATGAAGACATGCCACATCTCGGCTGTCCCCAGACCGTCGAGTAGCTCGCTTCCGAAGGTGTCCTTCCATTGGCGATAGAGGGTCTCCGGCAAGGCCTCTCCCGCCGAGGTGGCGAATCGCAATGACGACAGGTCCTGGCTGCTGGCATCGGGGTGGGAGAGCATCTGATTGATCGCCGACGGCACGTTCACCAGCACCGTGGGATGATGTTGGGCGATACGCGAGAACAGAGCGTCCGGAGTGGGATGGTCATCGAAGAGAACGACAGAAGCGCCCACTGAGAATGGGAACAGGAGATTCGACCCTGTGGCGTACCCAAAAAAGAGCTTGGGCACCGACATAGTGACATCATCCTCGGTGAGCCCGAGCGCCCCGTGGCCATAAAGTCTCGTGGTGTTCACCAGACTCTTGTGGCTCTGCACCGCGACCTTGGGAGTCCCGGTGGTCCCACCTGAGAAAAGCCAGATCGCCGGGTCGATCGAAGCCGTTGGTGCGGTGTCGACAGATATCTCGGGAGGCTCGAAATCATCGGACACCTCGATCACTTTCGGCGTCCACTCACCGACCGAATCTCGGAGATGAGCCAGATGTTGGCGATGCACGATCGTCGCTGCCGCCCTCGACCCATCAACGATGGCACCCATCGCCTGCTCGGTGAGACCGGGGTTGAGCATCACAACCGCAGCTCCGATCCGAAAAACACCAAACAGGGCCGCGACGAAATCCACGCCGTCGGGCAACACGAGCAGGACCCGGTCTCCAGCCGACACGCCGCGATCGAGGAGAAGCGAGGCATAGCCCGAAGCTCTGGCATCTACCTCGGCGTAGGTGAAAACACGGTCGTCCAGACGTATCGCCACTCTGTCACCGCGTCCCTCAGCTAGACGATCCCTGAGAAAGAAGTTGTCCGCATTCAGAGTCGAAGGCCAATCGTCCACTGCGGCGACGCTAGTGGGCGATACCGTGCCCGGCATGAAAGTTGCCCTGGTTACGGGCCCCTCTTCCGGCATCGGCCGGGCGACCTCCCTGGAACTAGGGCGGGAAGGGTTTCACGTCGTCGCTGCGGGAAGATCTGAAGAGGGCATCGCACCCGTGATCGATCTCATCCGGGAGGAAGGCGGCTCAGCAGAGTTTATCCATCTCGACCTTGCCTCACTCGAGTCGGCCCGGGATGCTGCCCTCACGTTTGCGGCCACCGGCCGCGAGCTCGATGTCCTCGTCAACAATGCCGGCGTTGGAGCAACAAGAGGCATCACCGCAGATGGTTTCGAGCTTCAATTCGGAGTGAACCATCTGGGGCACTTCATGCTCACGCATCATCTGCGTCGCACCTTTCGACCCGGCACCCGCATCGTCGTTGTGACCAGCTCGGTTCACTTCCGCGTCGACGGAATCGACTTTGACAGGCTCGAGCGGCGCACCAGGTCCCTCTATGGCCTCGACGAATATGCGGTTTCCAAGCTGGCCAACATCCTGTTCGTGAGAGCGCTCGCCCACCGCCGGCCCGACTGGCGCGCATATGCGGTTCATCCCGGTCTGACCAACACAAATATCATTCCCTGGTACGTGAAACCGTTCATGCAAAGGCGGCTCCTCACACCGGAAGAGGGAGCGGAAACTGTGATCTGGTGCGCCTCATCCGATGAGGTAACCGAGGACTCCGGTCTCTACTACTCACACAAGACTGCTCGGGCTCCCTCAATCGCAGCACAGGACGACGATCTCAGCCGAGAGTTATGGGAACGATCCGAGCGATGGTGTGGCGTGGCCCCACAACACTGATTCCCGCTAGCGTCGTAGCCAACACATGGGCGACCAACCTCTCTACTATGGCGACTATCTCCAACTGGACAAGCTTCTCGGCGCCCAGACGTTGGAGAGCGCCAAACACGGTTCTCCGGTTCATGACGAGATGCTGTTCATCGTCGTGCACCAAGCCTACGAACTGTGGTTCAAGCAGATCATCTGGGAGATCGACAGCGTGGCGGAGCTATTTGGTCAGGACGTGGTCGACGAGCAGAACATGGGTACTGCCATCGCCCGGCTTCGCAGAATCAGCAGCATTCAGACCTTGCTCATCCAGCAGATCAGCGTTCTGGAAACGATGACTCCTCTCGACTTTCTCGACTTCCGCGACTACCTGTTTCCGGCCTCCGGATTCCAGTCCGCCCAGTTTCGGGTGGTGGAGAACAAGCTCGGACTCCTGCCGAGGGATCGGTTGTTCCTGGCCGGTGCTGAGTACACCTCGCGATTCTCGGAAGAGGACAAGAAACGGGTCGTGGCCCTGGAGGACGAACCTTCGCTTTTTGATCTAATGGAGCGATGGCTGGAGCGGACGCCTTTTCTCGACTATGAGGACTTCAGTTTCTGGAAGGCCTACAAAGACGCTGTCCAAAGCCGTCTACATGCTGACCGTGTGGTGGTCGAGACCAATCCGAATCTGAGCGAAGCCGAGAAGAAAGCCCAGCTCAAGGAGTTCGACCTGGTTCTCAAACAGTACGAGGCGATATTCGATCCCGACAAACACGCTCTGGAGCGCGAGGCCGGAAGACTCCGACTCAGCCACAGGGCGTTCCAGGCTGCACTGTTCATCACCTTGTATCGCGACCAGCCAGCCCTTCAGGAGCCTTTTCGGCTGCTCGAGCTCCTGATGGACATCGATGAGAGTTTTACCGCGTGGAGGTATCGACACGCTCAGATGGCCCTGCGAATGATCGGCAGAAGGATCGGCACTGGAGGATCGGCCGGAGCCAAATACCTGGAGAAGTCGGCCGAGCGAAGCCGGGTATTCGGCGACCTCTTCAGTCTCTCCACATTCTTGGTTCCAAGAGCAGACCGACCCACCCTCCCCGCGGGCATCCTCGAGGCGATGCGGTTCAGATACGAGGAATGAACCTCAAACCGCAGTTCTCCAGGTTTCTCGAGTCTCAGCCTGATCGTCTGCACTTCGCCGCACACTCCCACCACCCATGGCCCGACGTCAGCTATGAAGCCCACAAACGGGCCTGGCTCGACGCCGCGGAGATGATTGACGACAAGTGGGAGCAC
>JAZFTT010000065.1:0-3127 GCA_036446835.1 Acidimicrobiia bacterium | reverse complement strand
CGCAGGGAAACTCGTCGTCAGAGTTCCTGTTGTCGAAGCTCGCTGACGACTGCGCTCGGAGATGCCGGCGCTGACGGCTTAGCGGACCGGGGTTCGACTCCCCGCACCTCCACAATTCAGCATCACCCCGGGGCACCCGGGCATTGGTGCGCAAGCCATTACCGTTCGCCGGGTGAGCATCGCCGAGCGGATCAGGATCACCGAGTCGTCGTCACGAGACGGTCTCCAATCTTTGGGTGCATTCGTTCCAACCGAGGCGAAGTCCGGTCTCATCAACGATCTGGCCGCTACGGGCATCAGGGATTTCGACGCTGTCTCGTTCGTGAGTCCAAAATGGGTCCCTCAGATGGCGGATGGCGCAGAAGTCATCGCGGGGGTGACGGCCGGCGATATAACACTGTCTGCTCTCGTGCCCAACGCTGAGGGCCTCGAAAGGGCCCTTGCCGCCGGAGTGACCAGCATCGGCGTTCTCACAGCGGCGTCGGACACCTTCAACCAGCGCAACATCAACGCCACTGTCGACGAGTCGATGCACCGTATCAGGCGAATATTGATGGAGGCGCCCGGAGACGTCTCGATTCGTGGATATGTTTCCACTGCCACCCACTGCCCATATGAGGGTGAGCAGGACCCCGACTGGGTGGCACATCTCGCCGAGACCCTGGTGGAGTGGGGTGTCGACTCGGTCCACCTTGGAGAGACGATCGGCATGGCAACACCCTTACATATCGAGCGGTTGCTGAGCGAAGTCGCCAACGTGGTGCCAATCGAGAAAGTGGGCGTTCATTTTCATGACACCTACGGCCAGGCGATAGCAAACACGATGGTCGCTCTCGAGTGGGGTGTCGACAAGATGGACTCGTCAGCCGGTGGTCTTGGTGGTTGTCCGTACGCGCCCGGAGCGACAGGCAACGTGGCCACGGAGGATCTGCTGTGGCTTCTGGACGGTCTCGGCATCGAGCACGGGATCGAACCTCGTCGTGTTGCCGAAGTGGCTCATCGATTCTGCGTTGACCACAATCTGGTCTACAACAGCAGGGCCGGCCGTGCGATGCTGGCAACAGAGGAAGAGGAATGAAGTCGATATACATCAACGAGGATCTAGAGGCGATTCGCGTCAGTGTTCGTGAGTTCGTGGAGCGCGAAATCGTTCCCAATGTAGAAGACTGGGAGGACGCAGGAGTCGTCCCTCGTGGGCTCCTCGATGAGATGGGAAAGCTTGGATTCTTCGGTTTGCGCATCCCCGAGGAGTACGGGGGCATCGGCCTCGGTCACATCGCCTCGGTGGTGTTCGGTGAGGAGCTTGGTCGCTGTACCGCGGGGGGAACAGCTATCACGATTCTGGTCCACACCGACCTGGCGACGCCCTATGTGACCAACTTCGGAACTCCGGAGCAGAAAGACAGGTGGCTGCGCGGATTCGCCACTGGCGAGTTGATTACCGCGATCGGTGTCACCGAGCCGGACGCCGGCTCGGACGTTGCCTCGATTCGGACCAGTGCCAAACACGACGGAGAGGGTTGGCGTATCAACGGCACCAAGATGTTCATCACCAATGGTGGCATCGCCGACGTGGTATTCATTGCGGCTCGAACCGATCCCGATGTCAAGGGATCACGCGGTCTGTCACTCTTCGCCGTCGAAGCCGGGACGGAGGGTTTTGCCGCCAGCCGTGCGTTCGACAAGATGGGATGGCATTCGTCGAATACCGTTGAGCTGGTTCTTGACGAAGTTTGGGTTCCGGATGAGAACCTGATTGGTGAAGAGAACCGGGCGTTCTATTACATCATGGAGAACTTTCAGAACGAGCGACTGGCAATCATGGGCCAGGGTTTGGGCGAGTCCCAGAAAGCTATCGAGCTCACGCTCGACTACGTCAAGAACCGGATCGCCTTCGGGGCTCCGCTGTGGGAGAAGCAGGCAATAAGACACCGTCTCGCGATGCGTCAGGCCGAGGTCGACGCTGCCCGGGAGTTGACTTACAAAGCGGCTTGGATGACCGACGAAGGTCTCGACTCGGTGCGCGAGGTTTCGGAGGTCAAGGCCTTGGTCGGTGAGCTTGCCAACCGGGTCTTATACGACTGTGTTCAGTTCCACGGCGGCATGGGATTTGTCGCCGAAACCGAAATCGAGCGAATGTATCGCGATGTTCGCATCGGATCAATCGGCGGCGGCGCCACCGAAGTCATGCTCGATGAGGTGGCCAAGCGCCTCTAACGAGGCCTTCGAAACTCGGCCAGCGAGGCTCGTTGGGCGGCCCCTTCGAGCTCTTCGGACTCGAGCGGGTGCAACGACATCTCGAGTGCCAGCCAAATCGCTTTTGAGATCGGGTAGAAGACGACAGGTATCAAGGCATTGGCGACGATGGTCACCCCCATCACCGCCGGCCACGGCACATCAGGCCAGGTTGCTGCGACAAGTGAGATGAACACGATGATGAAGGTGGCGAACGTGACCGTCGTGTTGATGATGACAGCGCTCACCCAGTATCCCTCTTCACGCTCGAACCACAGACCGCACCGATCGCAATGGTGCTTCATTCGGAACCATGACTCGAAGGCTCGGCCTCCGCATCGTGGGCACTGTCGACGCCACCCTCTCCAGACCATGGTGCCGGTTGGGGGGAGTTGATCCTGACTCACATAGCGGGAGTATCGTCGCGCCGGTGAATATTGACGAGGCGGCCAGGCTCCGACAGCAGTACGAGGCAGAGGGACTGGTCGAGGGGAACATGGCATCTGATCCATTCCTCGAGTTTCAGACTTGGCTCTCAGGTGTGATGGCAGCCGACATCGAGGAGCCAAACGCGTTCGTTCTCGCGACAGCGGACGTCCTAGGGCGGCCGTCGTCGCGAGCGGTCCTGATGAAAGCCTTCTCCGAGGAGGGCATCGTCTTCTATACAAACCTCGCCAGTCGGAAGAGTGAGGAGCTGAGGGTCAACCCGGCCGCAGCCGCCACCTTCGTCTGGATCCCACTGCATCGTCAAGTGAGATTCGAAGGGAGTGTGGTCGCCGTGGACCCTGAGGAGGCAGACGCATATTTCGCCCTACGGCCTCGTGGTGCCAAGGTCGCAGCTCACGCTTCGGCACAGAGCAGTGTCGTATCCTCGAGAGCGGAACTGGAGAAG
>JAZFTT010000064.1:0-3592 GCA_036446835.1 Acidimicrobiia bacterium | reverse complement strand
CAGATTGGCGCTTTTACTTGACGAGATGCGATTCTTTATGGTGCGGGCCAAGAAGAAAATGCGAGTGAACCCGACGAAATGAAAGATGACGATGTCGACTGATTCCTACGACCCCCAGGTCGTAGTGCAATCCTCTCCTGTGATGCGCTCACGGATCGCTGCTTACGTGGCCTTGACCAAGCCGCGAATCATCGAGTTGTTACTGATAACCACTGTTCCGGCAATGGTTCTGGCAGCAGACGGGTGGCCGGGCGCATGGCTGGTTCTGACCACCCTGATCGGCGGGACTTTCTCTGCGGGAGGGGCCAATGCGCTCAACAACTATCTCGATAGAGATATTGATGCAGTGATGAAAAGGACCCGCGGTCGCCCCCTAGCGCAAGGCGAGGTGCTACCAAGGAACGCGCTGATATTTGGCGTGATCCTCGGGGTCGTCGGTTTCGCCTGGCTGGCAGTCACCACCAATCTTCTCGCGGCGTCGATCTCCACGGCTGCTCTCCTCTTCTACGTGTTCGTGTACACGATCGCGCTGAAGCGACGATCAGTTCAGAACATCGTGATCGGGGGAGCTGCAGGAGCCGCGCCGGTGCTGGTCGGTTGGGCGGCCGTGACGGGAAGCGTCGGTGCGCCTGCCTGGGTGCTGTTCCTGGTCGTGTTCTACTGGACGCCGCCGCACTTCTGGGCTTTGGCCTTGCGTTACAAGGACGACTACGAGCGGGCGGGTATCCCGATGCTGCCGGTGGTGGCCGGCATCGAGGTCACCACTCGTCGAATGCTGCTCTACACGGGTCTGATGGTTGGGGTCTCACTGTTGCTCGTTCCCCTCGCCAACATGTCGTGGATCTATCTCACTGCATCACTCGTCCTCGGTGCCTGGTTCCTCTGGAATGTCTGGCGGGTCTACCGGGAGCCCAGCCAGGCGATGCGACTGTTCACCACTTCGACGGTGTATCTGTCCGTTCTCTTTGCTGCTGTGATGCTGGACGTCCTGCTGTGAGGCGTTTCATCGTGGGGATAGTCTTCAGTGGTCTCTTGCTCGCGGCTTGCTCCTCTGATGTTGCCGTGTTTCCCCGGATTGCCTCGTCTCCGGGAAGTGTGGGTGTTGGTGTGCAGAGGGTGATGGTCGCGCTGACCGACTTCGAGACCGGAGATTCCCTCGCCTCTCCCGATGTTGAGGTTGTGGCGACGCTTCGAGACGACACGGGTTCCCCGTTGGGCGAGTACATCGGCGAGTTCGTCTGGTTGGTGCCCGAAGTTCGAGGTCTTTACGCCTTTCACATGGACATTCCGGGACCGGGGACCTTTCAGATCACCATGGACGCGGGCCGTCTTGGTGAACTTGGGCCCGTGGGTCTGGTGACAGTCGATGATCCGCTGGTGGTCAGTCCCGGTGACGAAGCTCCCAGGTCTGACACCCGTACCTCGGCTGATGTCGATCTGGTCGACCTGACCTCGGACCACGATCCCGACCCGTCCTTCTACGAGTTGACCGTGGCCGAGGCGGTCGAGTCCGGCCCCTCTGTGATCGTCTTTGCCACACCGGCCTGGTGCACTTCTGAGGCATGTGGGCCGCTGTTAGAGCAGGTGAAGGAGCTGTCGCCAGGGTTCCCCTCTCTCAACTACGTCCATGTCGAGGTCTACGAGAACATTCACGTGAGCTCGTTCGATGAGCTGATCCTCGTCCCCTCGGTCGCTGAATGGAGTCTTCCCTCGGAGCCCTGGGTCTTCGTGACGAACGCCGATGGTGTTGTGTTTGCGTCATTCGAGGGAGCCGCTTCCGACGGCGAATTGTCCCGCGCCTTCGAAGCCGCGTCTCGATGATTCGCCGGTATTCGTCGAAGTTGGGCGGTCGCCGGGATTCTCCGTATGATGCCGTCCCGATGGCCCGGTTCCGTCACGCTATATCTCGTCCAATTGCGCTGGTCGGCACGACCGTCCTTCTCGCCTCCTGTTCGTTCGTCGAGATTCAAGATGCTCCGCTCACGATATTCGAACCGGCCGGTCCGAACGCAGAGCGCCTCGACGGCCTCTTCTGGATGGTCTTTTGGATAGCAACTGCTGTCTTCGCGCTGGTGATGGGGGCGATCGTCGTCATGCTCTTTCTATTCCGGGATCGGGGCAAGGCCGATGCGGAGGAGCCGAAGCAGCTGCATGGCAACGCCAAGCTCGAAGTTCTTTGGACAGTTATCCCGGCCCTGATTCTGGCGGGGATCTCGGTGCCGACGGTGTCGGCGGTTTTCGAACTAACTGGATGTGAATCCGACTCGATGGTCGTTGAGGTTGTTGGCCACCAATGGTGGTTTGAATACCACTACCCCGACCAGGGGATCGACACAGCCAATGTGATGGTCATACCGGCGGGTCAAGAGATTTGCGCGGTGATGACCTCTGATGACGTTCTTCACAACTTCTGGATTCCCGCTCTCCATGGAAAGCGTTACCTCGTGCCAGGCCAGGTCACCGAGTTGAGGCTCGAGTCCTACGAGCCCGGCGAATTCTGGGGTCATTGCGCCGAGTTCTGCGGTCTGTCTCATTCTCTGATGCGAGCCCGCGTCCTGGCGGTAACACCGGCCGAGTTCGATACTTGGGTAGCCGATCAGCAGGCGCCGGCGACTCTTCCCGCTGAGGGCACGCCCGAATATGACGGCTATCAGGTATTCACCAGCAAAGGCTGTGTCCAGTGTCACACGGTTCGCTTCGACGACGACTCGGCATCCAATATCGTTCCGCGGGAAGCCTTCAACGGACCGGATCTGACACATTTCGCCTCGAGGACGGTGTTTGCCGGCGCCAGCCTCCCCGAAGAAGGACAAAGCTACGACGCGGCGCTCAAAGCGTGGCTGGCGGATCCGCCCAGTGTGAAGCCCGGCAGTTTCATGCCGAATTTGGCCCTTACCTCCCAAGAGATCGACGACTTGATCGTGTGGCTGGAGAGCAACAAATGACAGCCACCGCTCAACGCCCGAGGACGACGATCTTCAAGCGCCCGTCTTCGACCACGGGGTGGTGGTCATGGCTGACCACGGTCGATCACAAGAAGATCGGCATCCTGTATGGGTACGCCGCCTTCTTCTTCTTCATCATCGGTGGCCTCGAAGCTCTCATGCTCAGGATCCAGCTGGCCTCGGCCAACGCCGAGTTTCTCACTGCCGGCGCCTACAACGCCTTGTTCACCATGCACGCCACGACGATGATCTTCCTCTTCATCATGCCGGCCTCGGCTGCCTTCATGAACTACCTGATCCCTTTGATGATCGGTGCCCGCGACGTTGCCTTCCCCCGGTTGAACGCCCTGTCGTGGTGGATCTTCTTATTCGGTGGCATCTTCTTGTACAGCACGTTCATCTTTGGAACTTCGGTACCCCCTATTGGACCCGACGGCATCGCCGGGAACCTGGCGGCGGGGGGCGGGCCAGGAAGCTTCAATTGGCTCGCTGACTCTCCCGATGGTGGCTGGTTCGGGTACCAGCCCAACGCCGGTCCCTTCTACTCGCCGGGGACGGCCATGGACTACTGGGCTCTCGGTCTTCAGCTCATCGGACTCGCGTCGTTGGTCTCCGCAGTCAACTTCATCGTCACCGTCTTCAACATG
>JAZFTT010000063.1:0-7910 GCA_036446835.1 Acidimicrobiia bacterium | reverse complement strand
GAGACAAGACCGTCACCCTTACCGGCGCAGAAACCTGCAACCTCCGGGGTGAGATCCACGGTCGTGGGCTGGTGTCCGGTGTCGATGCTGAGTTCGATGGATTCCATGGTGGGTCTTGTCGCCGAGGGAGGCCATGGTATGCAGCTTGATCAGGTAGAGCCCCCTGGTTACCAGCCGAGTCAGCGTCGGCGTGAGGGCTGCCTTTTCCATGTATCACCACGATGAGTAAGACCAACCACGCATGGTGGTCATGGCGTGGTGTAGGTTCCGAAACGATGTGAAGCCCAGATCAGGAGGGCTTCCCGGAGGTACGGAGGTGCCCAGTGACGAACGCAGCGACCTACCTAGATGCTGAAGGTCTCAGTCGAAGGGATCTACTCAGGAGGGGACTGATCGGAGGAGGGTTGGTAGCCGCCGGGCTGGCAACACCTGGCCTCACCGGCGTCGCCCAGGCCAAAGGCGGAAAGTCGATCGTTCTCGACGTTGACACCCATGGCTTTGACGACTTCCAGACCCCAGCCAGCGTAGGCCCGGTTCCACCCGGGGACGGCCCATTCTACGTCTCGGGCGACATCCTGACGCCGGGGACATCAGATAACATTGGCAGGTTCCAGTGTTGGGGGTTCATCAGCGCAAAGGCTCCCGGAGATGGTGTCGTGAATCAAGAGTTCGCCATCGACGGACGGGGAAAGATCCTGATCGCAGGGGTCGAAAGCGGTGCTCCGCGTGCGGTTACCGGCGGCACCGGCGACTTCGCCAATGCGCGCGGCGTCGGCGTGCCCGACCTAACACTGTTCGAATCCGACGGGATCTTCACGATCGCATTCAACCTAACCGGTGCGTCGGGGCCGCCGATCGGATGAAGCAACCCAATGAGAAACCCCTTGGTTTTGCCGAGGGGTTTCTCCTATGCAAGACAGCTCCGATGGGGATGACAGGCCCTAAGCTGGCTGTCATATCCGGAGAGGCTCCCCTGTGCATGTGATCGATATCAAGTACTGCGTCCCCTGAAACTATCTCGACCGCGCCGTGGGCGCGGCGTCAGATCTTCTCAACAGCTATCAGCACGTCATCGAGACGCTGACCTTCACCACGGGGTCCAAAGGTGTGTTCGACGTGACTGTCGATGGTGAAGTTCTCTACTCAAAAGCCGAAACCGGTCGCCACGCTGATCGGGGAGAAGTGCTCGAGTTATTCACGGAACGCCACGCTCAAGGCGTCTCTCGGTTCGCCAAGGCCTGACTGGTGGGTCCCGTGGGACTCGAACCCACAACCAACGGGTTAAAAGCCCGGTGCTCTGCCAGTTGAGCTAGGGACCCTGGAGATCAGAGCGTAATTCCCACACGTCGCTTGTACACAGTCGAAGTCGGGGTCTGGCAGGATCTGTTCGGATGAGTGCGATCCGTTTTGGCATCTCAGACCTCCCACCTGACGATGGTGACGATGGTGACGATGCGGAGTACATCGATTTGCTCGTCGATCAGGGGCATCGAGCACTCGAGCTGCCGTTCACAGGCGGGTTTCCCTGGAAGCAGAATCGGTGTGAGCAATTCGGTGTCCTTGCCGCCGAGCGTGACATCCGAATGTCTGTCCACGCGCCCTATTTCGCCGGTCTGACGATTCAAGATGAAGCCAAGGGCAAGCAGTCGCTGGCCGCTCTGGAACACACGATGAAGCTGGGCAACTGGCTTGGTGCGCCGGTGATAGTGGCTCACTTCGGTGCCAACTACGAAGAAGACCCTGAAGTCCTCATGGATAGGATCCGTGGCCGTCTCGAATACATCGCGCCCAAAGTCGCGTCACTCGGCGTCGGGCTGGGTCTCGAAACTTCCGGAAACAAGAGGTCGTTTGGGAGTCTGGGTGACATCGCTCAGCTCGCCTCCGAATTCTCCTTTGTCCGACCTGTCGTCGACTGGGCCCACGTCCATGCCATGACCGGTGGCGGTCTCACATCCAAAGAGGCGTTCACGTCGGTCCTGAGCTTCGTTCGAGACAGTTTTCCCGGATGGATGATCCAGCCTCTTCAAGTTCAGTTCTCCGACAATGAGTTCGGCTCATCGGGCGAGATCCGCCACATCCCGTATGGCGAAGGCAGTTTGCGAGTCGGTCCGCTGATTGATGCGGCAGAGGAGATGGCCATGTCGATGGTCCTCATCTCCGAGGCGAGGGACACCAAGAGTCATGGCCTCATCTGGGAGGAGGTTCAAAGGCACATCGGATCGGTGGGCGAAACATCACAGAGAAAGCTTGCTGCGACGCCAATCGACTTCCCGTCACCGGTCATGGGAACCGTGGACAGCAAGCACTTCACACCCGATGATCTCGACCGACCGATCAGGCTCAGCAACGTCGACAAGGTCTTCTTTCCTGAGGATGGCTACACCAAAGGCGATCTGGTCCAGTATTACGCGTCGGTCGCACCTGTCCTGCTGCCTCATCTCGATGGCAGGCCGATCTCTATGTCGCGTTACCCCGATGGGATAGGCGGATCATCGTTCTACGAGAAGCGGGCTCCCGGCCACCAGCCGGATTGGATGTTGACCGTGCCGGTCGTGTCCGATTCTCAGGGTGGGGCTGTCGACTTTCTGCTCGCCGACTCGAGTGAAGCTCTGATGTGGTTCGCCAACATGGGTTGCATCGAGGTGCATCCGTTCCACTCCCGGGCGGAAGATCCCGAGATGCCTACTTATGCCGTTTTCGACTTTGACCCGGCCGAGGGCTCGACCTGGGATCAGGTCGTTGTGGCAGCGCAGCTACTGAAGGTCGCTTTGGGTCAGCTTGGCCTCGAGGGCTATCCGAAGCTCTCGGGCTCGAGGGGCCTGCATGTGTATGTGCCTTTGGAGCCGATACACGACTACGCCCGAGTGAGGCGTTTCGTCGGGGAAGTCGGTGAGTATCTTGCCGCCGCCAATCCCGAGGACATCACGATGGAGTGGGACAAGCCGAAGAGGAGGGGGAAGGTATTCGTTGATCACAACCGCAACGCAAGTGGTCAGACGGTGGCCTCGGTTTATTCCGTGAGACCGTTATCCGGCGCCCCAGTATCGGCCCCGCTGACATGGGAGGAGGTCGACACCTTTTCCAATGGGGACGTCACGATTGTCAACCTATGGGATCGCTTGCAGCGGTTTGGAGATCTGTTCGCACCGGTCATCGAAGGTGGGCAGACCCTTGACGCCGCGGAAGATGCGCTGGGACTCTCGTGAACAACTCAGGCGGGGGTCGCGAAAAGCGGATGATCGCGCATTCCGAAACCGCCAGTAGGATTATGGGATGGACCTCTATGCCCGCATCAACATTCTGGGCGGTCTTTCGGTCCGACTCCCTCGAGGTGTTCTCGATGATGCGATCGCATTGGACAATGATCCGATCGAGAGAGCCCGGAACTGGGTCAAACAGGGTGTCGACTATCTCCACATAGTCGACCTCGATGCGGCGGCCTATCGCGACTATCGAAACCGGGACCTGATCGGCCGGCTTGTCGAAGCGGTGGATGTTCCTGTTCAGGTGGCAGGTGGCATCAGGTCTGAGGGTGAAGCCGAGCGCCTCATTGGTGCCGGTGTATGGCGGATCGTCATGGGCACTGCCGCCATCGAGAACCAGATCATGGTCTGGGACCTTTGTCGGGAGTACCCGGACAAGATCGTTGTTTCTCTCGATGTCCGACCTGACGAGGAGATCGCCACTCAGGGCTGGACGCAGAACAGCGGCCGCTTCCTCGAAGAGGTTTTGATCGAGATGTCCTCCGCCGGTGTTGTCGCCTTTCTGGTTGCCGAAGCGGGAAGAGACGCTCTCAGCGATGCACCCAACCTGGTAATCCTGGCCGAGGCGCTAGCCACTGTGGAGGAACCGGTCATCGCCTCCGGTGGCGTGAGGGATCTCGAGGATCTCCGGAGTCTTCTCCAGTTGGAGGCCAACGGTCGACGGCTGGGCGGGCTCATCGTGGGCCGTGAGGTGACGGCAGGCCGGTTCACCATTGAGGAGGCGAAGGACGTCCTTGCGGGGGGCGGTCCGCTGCGGGCACCAGGGGGGATCAGCTCGACACGCACCTCGGTGGGTGTCGAATCGCTTTCGAGTGCCCTCGAGTTCTACGGGGAAGTACTCGGGTTTGATCAGGTTCGATCACCATCTCAGGGAGTTGTGGCAGCCGTTGTCCAGGCAGCCCCCGGTCAGCAGATCGAGTTGGTCGAGGGGGGAACCGCCCGACCTGATGCCCTTGTTTTTCAGGTCGAAGACGTGGAGAGATGGAAAGACCACCTCAACAACACCGGAGTTTCCGCTGCCACGACGTCGCTCGGACTCGAGATCGTGGATCCCGATGGTCTGGTCATACGTCTCGAGTCAGACTGATCAGCGGATCAGGGTGCGTGACTGCTCCCTCATGTACTGACGTAGATACCACGGACCTCCTCCGCCTGCTCCAGACGTTCCCGAACCCTTCCAGCCGCCGAATGATTGGATGTCCGGCCAGGCGCCGGTCGTAGCCCCCGCAGCCCGGTTCACGTATGTGACGCCCGCCTCTATTTCGCTGAACCACTTGTCGATTTCCCTCTCGTCTGTCGAGAAAAGACCTGCCGTGAGCCCGAACTCGGTGTCATTGGAGAGGGCGAGCCCTTCTTCCAGATCCGATACTCCGGTCACTGCCACCAGGGGCATGAACAACTCCTCGCTCCAGATCCAGGAGTCGAGGGGTGCGGTGACGACGGTCGGCTCGACGAAGTGACCTCTTGTCAGATCACCATCGGTCAGGACGTTGCCTCCGACGAGGATCGTTCCTCCACTGCTTCGCACCTCGTCGACTGCTCTCTCGAACTTGGTGACGACACCTCTCTCGATGAGCGGGCCCATGAAGGTTGACCGATCAAACGGACTGCCCACCCGGAGGTCGGCGGTGGCGCCTACCAGTTTGTCGACCAACTCGTCGTGGACGGAGTGCTCGACGTAGACCCGGGAAGTGGCGCTGCACTTCTGGCCACTCAATCCGAAGGCGCCTCGCACTATCCCTTGTGTGGCGAGGTCGAGATCTGCAGATCTGGTGACTATCACCGGGTTCTTGCCACCCATTTCACAGGAGACGGGCTTGGGACGCTTCTCGCCGGCGGTCTGCAACAAGTGCATTCCCACCGGGTAAGACCCGGTGAACGTGATCCCGTCGACACCGTCGTGGTGCGTCATGTGCTCCCCGATCACGCTGCCCGCCCCAGTCAGAATGTGGAGGGCCCCGTTGGGGAGTCCGGCCTCATCCATCACCCGGTAGAACTCGAGAGCCATCAGGGCACCGGTGTTCGATGGCTTGACGATGACCGTGTTGCCGGTCAGCAGGGCACCGATGCTGGGCCCGGCCGCAAGAGCCATCGGAAAGTTGAAAGGAGAAATCACCGCCCATACCCCGTATGGCCTGAGGACAGATGTGTTGGTCTCATTGGCGCCAAGCGAGTTGAGATGAGTGACGAACCCCTCGTGGTCGGTGATCTGGCGGGCGTAGTACCTGAAGAATTCCACCGTCTCGGCCACATCGCCGAGAGACTCGAGGCGGCTCTTACCGATTTCGTATGACATCAAGGCGGAGATCTCGAAAATCTGCTCCTCCATGATGTCAGCGGCCGTGAGCATGAGGTCGCGACGTGCCTCCCATCCCCAAGCCTCCCACTCGGGGGCGAACACGCTCGCGGCAGAGATTGCGTCGTCCACGTCGTGGGTCGTGGCTTGGGCATACCGCCCGACGAGGATGTCGCGGTCGATGGGCGACACCTCCTCAAAAAGGTCCCTATCGCGTCGATGGTCTCCGTTGATGATCACGCCGTGTGACTGACCGAGACGCGACTCGACGTCGACAACGGCCGCGTCGAAAGAGGCGTTGAGCTCTTCGTTGTCGGCCGACATGGTGGCGTATGTGATCTTCAGGGCCATCGTTGATCCTCTTGGGTGCCAGATTGCAAACACTGGGACGATACATGCTCGCCTCGGTGGAAATGCCGGGAGAGTTCCCCGCGTAGGTCTGGTGACCCACGGTTTGGCTATGGGTCTATCGACCGGTACGGCCTAGCGCGATTGAGTCCGATCAATAATGCATGTCGATAGGACTGGCCGAGACTCTTTTGGCAGCCAACACCGACATGCGTCGCATTCATCGTCGTGTGGTACAGGTAGGAGCTGCCGCGTCGTGGACCGCCGCGGCCGTCTTCCTGGTAGCCGGCTTCCTCAGCAACAATGACGCACTGTTCGTCGAGGCGGTCGGGCCGGTCATCGTCGCAGGATTCATGACGGTGCTGATCGTTCTCAGGCGTGAGAACGGGAGTATGGCCTTGTTTGCCTCGGCGATTGTCACCATGGTCATGTACACCGTGGTGGGGAATGAGGACACCCTTCTTCCAGCGGCGCTTGCGCTGGTGATCATCTGCGCGCTAGGGATGCTGCTGATAGAACGTCATCGAGTCATCACGGTCACCGGAGGCGCCCTTTTCCTCGCAGTGGCTCCACTGTTCTGGTCGCTCCCTCTGACCGCTGCAGTTCAGCTGGGCGTCGTGATGGCACTCGCGTTCGTAATGACATCAGCGATCTTCTTCACCATTCGCAACGCGGCCACCGCCTTGAGCGTGCGTTTTCAGACGCTGTTCGAAAACTCACCGACCGCCGTGATGGAAGAGGACTGGACCAAAGCGCTTGCCTATGTCAAATCGGAGTACACCGGACGTCCCGATCGCATCAGGGCATTCCTCATGGCCTACCCGGCAGTGGTCCAGCGGGCCGTGTCCCAGGCGAAGATCGTTCGTGTCAACCAGGCTGCCATCGCGCTTCTCGAAGCCGACGGACCCGAGGACCTTCTCGGGTACCGGGACGGCGACAAAGTCACCGATGAAACCTTGGAAGGGTTCGTAGGCGCTCTGGTGGCTCTTTATGAAGGACGATCATCCTTCGAGGAGGACATTCCCGCTTTGACGATGAAGGGGCGCTCGATCTGGTTGCAGACCCGCTGTGTGAACACGTCACCAGGCTCGACTGCGGCATCGATTCTCATTGGTCTTGCCGACATCACTCACATCAAGGCGCGGCAGGAGGCAATGGCAGACCTGGTCAAGGCCAAGGACGAGTTCATTGCCGGGGTCAGCCACGAGCTGCGCACACCACTGACCGCTGTAATAGGTCTCACATCTGAAATGAGCTCGACGAACTCACTCAGCGATGAGGAACGCTCAGAACTCATGGGCCTGGTAGCCGATCAGGCCGTCGAGATGTCCAATATCGTCGATGATCTGCTGGTGGCGGCCCGGGCCGAGATGGGGAGGGTGGAAGTCGAAGCCACCGTGGTCGATCTTCAGTCCGAGTTGGAGGCAGCCATTGAGGGACTGGGTATCGAGATTCGAGAGCTCCCTGTTTCGACTCCAAGCGTCATTGCTGATCCGAGTCGCGTCCGCCAGGTCCTTCGCAACCTGTTGACGAATGCCGAGCGATATGGCGGGCCCAACCGACGCATCGTTTCGGGTGTCTTCTTCGACTACGCCTGGCTCGAAATCAGAGATGACGGCCCTGGTGTTAACCCAGACGAGGCCGTTCACATCTTCGAGCCTTACGGAACCGCCCACTCCGGGGTCAGTGGATCGGTTGGCTTGGGTCTCTCGGTTGCAAGGCAACTCACCGAGTTGATGGGTGGATCACTCACCTATCGTCGGGACCTCGATGAGACGGTCTTCAGGCTCGAGCTCCCGATGTCCCGGGAACACGAGCGGGTTCTAGGAGCCCGTTGAACATTGCGTGTCACTCATCATGATTGGCCGCCGATCTGAGCAACGGCATTATTCAACAGACTCCTAGCCGGAGTTCCGGAAGTCGGGCTTTCTCTTCTCGAGGAAGGCGGCAACACCTTCACGATGCTCGGGCGTCTTGCCCATCCGGCCCTGCTCAACACGCTC
>JAZFTT010000062.1:0-22486 GCA_036446835.1 Acidimicrobiia bacterium | reverse complement strand
CGACACGACTCACAACCTTGCGAAAATGCCGGATATCAACACGCCCGCCGGGACGTCCTTCGATGAAACCCTGTGCAGCAAGGGCATATCGCCTGGCCTGACTCCTGCTGATCCGTCGCATCGAACGGCGACGCTAACCGGCGTGGCATCATCTGACCCATGATCGAGCGCTACACCCTGCCCGAGATGGGAGCGATCTGGGCAGAAGAGAACAAGCTCGAGACGTGGAAGGAAGTCGAAGTCCTCGCCCTCGAGTCGTGGGAGCAAATGGGCAAGGTTCCCAGCGGGACAGCCGCGATGACGCGCTCCGCCAGATGCCCTACTCCGGGCGAGGTGGCCGATCGCGAAGCAGTAACCAACCACGACTTGGCCGCGTTTGTGGATCTGCTCGGCAGCGAAGCAGGACCGAAGGCAGCCGGTTGGGTTCATTACGGACTCACCTCCTCCGATGTTCTCGACACAGCCGGCGGCGTCTTTCTCAGAGATGCGGCCGACCTGCTCATCGTTTCGTTGGAGGGGTTGTTCGAGGTTGTGAAGGCCAAGGCCGAGGAACATCGCCATACCTACATGATTGGCAGAACCCACGGGATCTGGGCGGAGCCCACCACCTTCGGTCTCAAGTTGGCCGGCTGGGCCTTCGAGCTGAGCCGGGACCACAAGAGACTTCAAGCCGCAAGGAGTTCGGTCGCGGTCGGGAAGATATCGGGCGCCGTCGGCACCTACGCCCAGGTGCCTCCCGCGGTCGAAGAGCATGTCTGTCAGGCCCTCGGGCTCACGCCCGAGCCCGCCTCGACTCAGGTAACGGCCCGGGATCGACATGCCGAATATCTGTCGACCCTTGCCTTGATCGGGGCATCGATAGAACGGATGGCCACCGAGATCCGCCATTTGCAGCGCTCCGACGTGTCGGAGGCTCGAGAGAGCTTCGGCAAGGGACAGAAAGGCTCCTCGGCGATGCCTCATAAGCGCAACCCGATTCTGTCGGAGCGCATGACCGGGATGGCCCGTCTTCTCCGGGGCTACGCCCAGGTGGGTCTGGAGAACGTCGCCCTGTGGCATGAGCGTGACATCTCTCACTCGTCCGCCGAGCGAGTCGTGCTTCCCGACGCATCGATCACCCTCCACTACATGCTGGTGAAGTTCACGGGACTGGTCGATACTCTCGTGGTCGATAGGGAGCGCATGGCAGCAAACCTCGAGGCCACCAGCGGGTTGATCTTCAGCCAGGCGGTTCTCCTATCTCTGATCGAGTCGGGACTGGCCAGGGATGAGGCCTACCGCATCGTCCAGCGCCATGCCATGGATGCGTGGGACGGCAAGGGTCATCTTCGAGATCTTCTGGCTGACGACCCGGAGATCGAAATCGATCGGGATCGCATCGAGGCGAGCTTCTCACTCGAGAGGGTGAGCGAAACAAGCAGCGTCGTCTTCGACAGACTCGCCGGGCTGACGCTCTAGCTCAGCGGGTAGACCGACTCCAAATGCTCCATGAATGGCTTGGCCGGCAGCAAAACCGCAGCACCGAGCGGTGTCTTGATGTTGATGATCTCGATCGTGAAGCGATTCACCGAGCTTTTCGAGATTCCCCGATACCTCCAAGCTGCCGACACTGCTTGTCCGAAAGACCACGAAGAGTCGAGACGCACAGAGGAAGAAACGGCTGAGAGCCGGCTGGCCAACGTGGCCGGTGAGGAAAAGCGAGCTGCCCTCGCCGCAAGCTGGAAAAGAACATCCTGCTGGCGGTTTTGTCTGGCAAAGTCCGAACCAGCCACCTGGATCCACTCACCGTCATCTCGCAACTGCTCGGTGTGACGTGATCTGACCCATCCGAGAGCGGTGGCTCCGTCGACTCGTTGGCATCCAGCCGTCGGGATATCCAGATGAGCCTTGGCGTCTCGCGTCGGGTAGTCGACACAAACGGTGATCCCGCCCATCGTGTCCACCAATCGGGCAAATCCCCCGAAGTTGATCCTGGCGAGATGATCCACGGGAATGCCGGTGTAGTCCTCAACCATGATTGCCATCAGTTCGGAACCCGAGGCTATGCCCTTGCAGCCGCCCAGCCCCGTGTTGAGCCGCGTGAAGGTCCCTTTGCACAGATTCCACACGTAGAGATCCCGTGGAAGGCTCACCATTATGGGTGCTCCGCGATCGCTGGGTTGTAAGGCAAGGATGATCGAGTCGGCGAGGAACCCGGATTCATCCGTACCGATGAGCAGATACGATTCGAACACATCGTCCGGGATCGGCTCACCAAAGGAGTGCGGGCTGAAATTCCTCGGATCCGGGATCGATTCGATCTGCTCGTTGATCAGGTCAAGGGGATCGGCGTTCACGTCGAAGTCAGGCTCGACTACCTGGAAGTCGTAAACGGTCGTACCTGTTACCACAGGCGCCGGCGCCGCCTCAATCGCGTTTCGTGCCGCGTCAGGATCGAATTCCTCTATGGCAATGGCGCCGAAGGCGTCACTCAACGCATAAACATAGAAGGCCCCGGTTCCGAGGACAATCCCAACGAGCACGACAGCGGCCGCCCGCCATGGATGAAACAGGACGTACTTCATCAAGGCCAAAGCGGCAACAGGCTAGGCCGGGACGATCTCGATGCAGGGTGATGTGCCTCGATCCCGATCGTTAATTCCTGACTACCCAGTCGCCCCTGGCGTACCCGGTGGGTGGGCTCACCATCTCCAGCTTGGTGTTGTTCACCTCCCAGGTCAGCTGATCACTGACTGAAGCAACCCCATCGAGTCTCCTCGTCAACTCGATGAGCAAGCTGGCGTCGGACTTGGTCTCCAGGTGTCCACTGAGGATCACGTTGCCGTCAACACATTCGACATCCACTCGTCGGGAGTCGATCCAGAGGATGTCTTTCATGACGTGCCCCCGGATCTCGTCAATGATTTCATGGTCGGATCGGACGTAGGCCTTGAGCATGTCGGCTCGCGAGATGAGACCAATGAGTCGGCCGTCTACAACAACCGGGATCCTCTTGATCCCCTTCTTCTGCATCAGTCGCGCCGCCTTCGCATGATCCGACTCGGGATCGATGACCTTCACATCTGTGGTCATGACATCACCCACAAGCCGCTCATGCGATGGGATCTCCACATCTCGGATGAATAGCCGAAGAAGCCCAGCCCTGCGTGCGACGCGGCGATCTGCCTCTGTGTCCATCAAGTCGGCTTCTGTAATGATGCCAATCAGGTCGCCGTCGTCAGTGGTGACAGGCAGTCCACTGATCTCGCCTTCGAGCATCCTGCGTGCGGCCTCCTTGAGAGAAGCCTCCGGCCCGACAGTCAAAATCTCTGTGGTCATTAAATCGCGTACACGCATGACACCTCCTTTTCTCCAAAGCTACGGTTCGATTCGAGACCTCGCTAGGGGATTTGGGCCCACACCGGGGTGACGAATGCGCCCGACTCGACGGCATAGCGCGCCCCGCTACTCTGCCGCCGCATGATCGCTCTTCCCCACATTGGCTCCGGCAAGGTCCGGGAGATCTACGAGATCGATCAAGAGCATCTCCTGTTCGTCGCAACAGACCGTATCTCTGCCTACGACGTGGTCCTCGATCAGACCATTCCGGATAAGGGCCGGGTGCTCACCGGAGTCAGTCTTCACTTCTTTGACCTTCTCGACACCCCGAACCACCTGGTC
Organism: Acidimicrobiia bacterium; assembly: GCA_036446835.1. GTDB lineage: Bacteria > Actinomycetota > Acidimicrobiia > Spongiisociales > ZC4RG35 > SZUA-217. The sequence goes on along the minus strand of JAZFTT010000062.1, from coordinate 18,826 downwards.
ACAAACGATCTTTCCGGTATTCCGAACCTATCCGAAGAGAACCAGCGCGAACTCTCGGGACGAACGATGGTCGTGCGAAAAGCGGAAGTCATCCCGGTCGAGTGCGTGGTTCGCGGCTACCTGTACGGTTCGTCGTGGCGTGAGTACCGAGATGGTGGCGGGCCCACCACCGAACATCTACCTGACGGTCTGAGAATGGCGGACAAGCTGCCCGAGCCAATCTTCACCCCGGCAACCAAAGCGACGACCGGTCATGATGAGAACATCACCGAAGCACAGACCAGGGAAATCCTCGGGGATGATCTTTATGAAGACCTGCGCTCGCGCTCTATCGACATCTACAAGAGGGGCTCCGCCTACGCCGCGGAGAGAGGTGTGATTCTCGCCGATACCAAGTTCGAATTCGGCTGGTCGAACGGTGAGATCCTGCTCATTGACGAGGTGCTCACCCCCGACTCCTCCCGATACTGGCCTAGAGATGATTGGGATCCCGGCAACGAAATTCCGTCGTTCGACAAACAATACGTGCGGGACTGGCTGGAGCAGCAAGCCTGGGACAAGACACCACCCGCACCCGACCTTCCCACCGATATCGTGGAGGGCACCCGAGCCCGCTACATCGAAGCCTTCGAGCGGATAACAGGGAAAGACTTTGATGACTACCTGGCCGGTGCCGTCACTTGAGAGTGACCGTGACCATCAACAGGCGACCGGAGATCGCCGATCCGGAGGGCACCACCGTTGAGCGCGCACTGCACGACCTTGGCTATACCGGGACGTCCGATGTCCGCATGGACCGGGTGGTTCACCTGAAGGTCACAGGAGACGACCCGGCAACGGTCCGGGCACAAGTGGAAGAGATGTGTCGGCGGCTGCTGGCAAATCCAGTGCTCGAGGTCTTTGAGGTGGAAGTCTCGGAATGAGGACTGCCGTCGTAGTCTTCCCCGGTACCAACTGCGAGCATGACGTCGTCTACGCCCTCAATGCGCTGGGTGGAGAAGCCGATCTGGTGTGGCACCGCGAGACGGACCTGGCCGATTTCCATGGTGTGATCCTGCCGGGTGGGTTCGCCCACGGCGATTATCTCAGAACCGGCGCCATCGCTCGTTTTTCGCCGGTGATGAGCGAGGTGAGACGCATGGCGGAGTCCGGCGCCCCTGTCCTCGGCATCTGCAACGGTTTCCAGATGCTATGCGAGGCCGAGCTTCTTCCCGGAGCCCTGATCGCCAATCGTGACCTGTCCTTCATCTGCCGCTTCATAGACGTCGAAGTCATCGATAGCGACACTGTCCTCACCAGGCTCGCCACCAAAGGGGACCGGATCCGAATACCTCTCAACTCCTATGAGGGAAACTGGGTCGATCCATCCGCAAGGGGCCGTATCGTCCTCCGATACCTCGGCGACCCCAACGGTTCGCACTCCGGGGCGGCGGCCGTTGCCAACGAGCGGGGAAACGTTGCCGGAGTAATGCCCCACCCGGAACGCGGAATAGAGGACGTCCTCGGATCATCAGACGGACAAGTCCTGCTGGAGAGCTTTCTCCAGTCACTCGTCGCGGTATGACCACCGCGGCCGAGCCCATCCACCGAAAGCTCGGCATGACCGACGGCGAGTACGAATCTGTCGTCGGGATCCTGGAACGAGACCCACTCCCAGCCGAGATCGCCATGTACTCGGTCATGTGGTCGGAGCACTGTTCCTACAAGTCATCGAGAATCCACCTCGGACGTTTCCCCACCGAAGCTCCCTGGGTGGTGGTAGGACCCGGTGAGAATGCTGGAGTCGTTGACATCGGCGACGGGTGGCTCGCGGCACTTCGCATCGAGAGTCACAACCATCCCTCCTTCGTAGAGCCGTACCAGGGTGCAGCCACCGGAGTCGGCGGCATAATCAGAGATATCTTCACGATGGGCGCAAGACCAATCGCCCTGTGGGATCAGATCCGTTTTGGCCCGCTCGACCAGCCCAAGAACCGATACCTTTTCAAAGGCGTCGTCGCGGGAATCGCCGGATATGGGAACGCTGTCGGAGTCCCCACGGTAGGCGGAGAAGTCGAGTTCGATGATTGCTACTCGGGGAACCCCCTGGTCAACGTGATGTGCCTGGGAATCCTCCGCAAAGAGCAGCTGGTACTCGGCACTGCCGGAGAACCCGGCACCATCGCCGTGCTGCTGGGCAGGGCCACCGGCAGAGACGGGATAGGTGGAGCTTCGGTCCTGGCTTCCGCCTCCTTCGACGACGAATCCGAGGAGAAGCGGCCGAGTGTCCAGGTAGGCGACCCATTCGAGGAGAAGAAGCTGATCGAGGCGTGTCTCGAGCTCTACGAGCTTGGTCTGGTCGTCGGTGTCCAGGATCTGGGGGCCGCCGGTCTCTCCTGTGCCACTTCCGAGCCGGCAGGACGAGCCGGCGTGGGGATGGAGGTCAACCTCGACGCCGTGCACACACGGGAATCCGGCATGACCGCGTCCGAACTGCTCATGTCCGAGTCACAGGAGCGAATGATGGCGTTCGTGTCGCCCGACAAGGTCGAGCGGGTGCTGGCAGTGGCCGACAAGTGGGAGATTGACTCGGCGGTGGTCGGGAAGGTGAAGCCGGGAGGAACACTCACCATCAAGCACAACGGTCAGGTGGTGACCGAAGTCCCTGCGGCATCACTGGCCGACGCCGCCCCCCTCCTCGATCGCCTGTCGGCACGTCCGGACTGGCTCGAGGATGTCTGGTCGGGTCAGACGGCGATCCGCGACGTCGACCCGATGGCCCTGTTGCTGAAGTTGTTGGATGACCCCGCCATCGGATCCTCCGCCTGGGCCCACGAGCAGTACGACCACATGCTCTTCCTGAATACCGTCATCGGACCGGGAGGCGATGGGTCGCTGCTTCGAATCAAAGGTACCGACAAGGCCCTTGCCGTATCCACCGATGGAAATGGAAGACTTTGCTATCTCGACCCCCGTCGGGGAGCGGCGCGTCTCGTATACGAAAGCGCCCTCAACGTCGCGGTCACCGGTGCCCGTCCTCTGGCAGTGGTTGACAACCTCAACTTCGGCAATCCGGAAAAGCCCGAAGTGATGTGGCAGTTGATCGAGACAGTGGAGGGCATATCGGAGGCATGTGAGACGCTGGGCATTCCCGTGATCGGCGGAAATGTCTCGTTCTACAACGAGACCGACGGGATCGACATCTATCCGACTCCGGTGGTCGGACTACTCGGACTGGCTGACCCGATGCCCCCGGATCCCCCACGGTTGAGCCGTGCGTCAGAGGGCATGGAAATCTGGGTTTTTGGCCCGGAGCCGACCGACAATTTCGCGGGGAGCGCCGTCCAGCGTGTTGTCGGAGGGGTCCTTCGAGGTCGGCCCACCGCCCCCGACCCGGCAATGGCTCGTCGTGTGATCGATCTCGCGGCGGATCTCGCTCATTTGGTCCCGGTCCTCCACGACATCTCAGATGGCGGTCTCGCTGTTGCAGTGGCTGAGATCTGCATTGCGTCCGGTGTAGGCGCCCGGATCAGCGACCTTGGTCAGACGGCGATGTTCTCCGAAGACCCCCACCGGTTCGTGGTCGTGATGGAGAGCGGCACGGTCGAGTTGCCTGATGGTCTGGCACGACGCGTGGGATCCATCGTGGGCGGCAGTCTGTCTTTCGGATCTGCCGGCCTTGACCTTTCAGTCATCACGCGAGCATGGCGTGAGGCTTTGCCCTCCGCCCTCAAGGTCGGGTAATGACTTCCCTCGTGCTGCTCGATGTCGGCAAACCAACAGAGGTCGAGGCCAGGATTGACGAATCCGGTGTGTGGATCGAGATCGATGGAGTGGAGACGGCTCTGGGATGGGAATTGAAATCTGAAGGCCTTTGCCGAGATGGCATCTGCATCCCGGTGGCACGCCGACCTGGTCTGATGAGTGACGGGCAGTTGAACCTATACGCTCTCGCCGACCTACTCGGGCGACCTCTCGCCCACTCGCCGGAGGAGGGCGCCGCCTACTTAGGGCCGGCCATGGACCTGTTTGACCACACTCTGGAGACACTGGAGGCTCCCGACTTCACACTGCCCGATCTCGAAGGCCGACCTCACTCGCTGTCCGAGCAGCGCGGGTTGAAGGTCCTGCTGGTTGCTTGGGCTTCATGGTGAGGCTGTCGCTACGACCTGCCCGGGTGGCAGTCCGTTTACCAAGAGCTCGAGGACGAAAGGTTCGTGGTGATCACCGTGGCAGTGGACCGGGCCGACGATGCACGTTCGTGGATCGAGCGGGCTAACCCCACCCACCCGAGTCTGATCGATGAGCACCATCGACTCGGCGAGCTGTACAACATGGTGAACGTCCCGACCGTGGTGTGGATCGACGAGACAGGACGGATCACCCGACCCAACGACGTTGCCTTCACCACCGAGAAGGGTGGCAGATACGCCAATGTCTCCACCGACGAACAGATGGCCCTACTGCGCAGTTGGGTTCGGGGCTCGTTGTCACCCCCGTCCGACGATGACATACGCCAAAGGGTGGCTGCGTTGTCGGATGAGTCCCGGGTTGCCCGCGCACATTTCGGCCTGGGTTGGTGGCTACATCAGGAGGGTCGCTTCGGTGCTGCCCAGCATCAGTTTTCGATCGGCAGTGAGCTTGCTCCAGACGACTTCATGATCAGACGCGGCACGATGCCATTGAAAGGGTCTGATCCATTCGGGCCGGAGTTTGTTGAAATGGTCACCGACTGGCTGGCACGCGGTCACACCTACTACCTGCCCTTGCCGGTCGAGTAGTTTGGTCTGGTCTTGCATTACACAACGTTTTACCGTCATGTACTGCTATGTCATTACATAAGGGGACCGAACTCCTTTTGGAGTTCCCGCAACAGCTGAAAGCCCTCGCCAACGAGACCAGGGCGAAGGTTCTTCGGATTCTGGAAGACGGCCCTGCAAGCGCCAAACAACTCTCGGGTATGTTGGAGATGACTCATGGCAAGGTCGGGCATCACATAAAGGTCCTCCGTGAAGCCGGTTTCATCGAGGTCGTGGAGGAACGCCCGGTGCGTGCGGTGACCGAGCGTTTCTACGGATTGAGGTACGACAAGCTTCGTCTTGGAAAACGACGGTTCAGACCGGTTGCAGTTCACTCTCGGCCAGGCGGCACGGGAAGCGGTCCCCACGTCGAGCCAGCCCTTCGACCCGCCGGCGGTGTTTCTGACGGTGCGGATGTCCCGAGAGCGAGCGGCCGACTTCAACCGTCGCGTGCTCGCGTTGGCCAACGAGTTCAAAGACAACGGTAATGACAAAGCTGACAACGTCTATGGATTCACCGCGTCAGTCTTCCTGACTGACACCCCGTCGAGGTCAGCGAGGTGAAGGGTCTATCCAGACATGGCGCAAAAGGATCGCCCTCCATCATTCTTCTTCACGGTGGTGTTATCAACCGACACATGTGGGGACCCGTCGTCGACATCCTGGCTGACCATTACGACTGCATCTCTATCGACCTGCCGGCACATGGTGACCTCATGGACGAGAAGTTCTCCATGGATCGCGGAGCTGAACGAGTCATCGAGGTCCTCGACTACCTGGGGATCGAGAACTCGGTGCTGGTCGGTCTCTCGCTCGGCGGATACGTCGCTGAGGCAACGGCTACTTCACATTCGCGTCGAGTGGGTGGTCTCGTGCTGTCTGGAGCCACGATCAATTACACCGGTTGGGACGGCATCTCGACTCGTTTCTACGGTTTCCTGTTCCCGCTTTTCGCTCGCCCGGCAATGAAAGCGTTCGCGAAGAAGATGACAGGGGACCTAGGCCATGAGCTTGCCAACCAGATCCTTGCCGGTGGGCTCTCGGCAAAGGGTGGAGCCCAAAGTCTCCGTCAACTTCCCGGCGTGGACTACGCGGAGGCAATGACGGACTTCAGTGGCCCCATTGTCATCGCCAACGGAGAAAGGGACACACCGAACCGCGAAGGCGAGTCACGCTTTCTGGACCTATTCCCAAACGCGGAGAGCATCGTCATAACCGACGCGGGTCACGCCTGCGCCCTTCAGCAGCCACAGCGGTTCGCCCATGTCGTGGAACGTCTCATGGCGGTGACCACCTAGCCTGGGCCTGTGACAGCACTCGCGGCCGTTCTATCTGGTGGCATGAGCACCCGCATGGGCCAGAACAAGGCAGACGTCCTCGTTCGCGAGCGGACGATGCTCGAGATGGTTGAAGCATCACTGAGGCTGGTTGCCGAGCGAATCGTTCTTCTTGGACCTGATCGAGAGGGGTGGGAGTCCTGGCCGGACTCCATTCATGCTCAGGGGCCACTTGCCGGTATCGCAACAGCTCTCAATCGAACTGACACCGACCATGTGCTGGTCGTCGCCGTCGATCATCCGTTCGTCAGATCTGAGACCCTCCGCAAGATGCTCGACCGGGCCGGCGATATTCCGGTGGTACCGGTGGATGACCACGGAAACCGTCAGGTCACCTGTGCGGTGTATCCCAAGACCATCGCACTCCTCGCGGCCGAAGAGGCCGAGTTGGGTGGCTCGATCCAGAGTCTTCTCGATCGGGTGTCATTCGATGCGGTTCCACCCGATGTGTGGGGCTCATGGGGTGACGATGGCCGGAGCTGGTTTTCAGTTGACAGCCAGGACGCGCTCGGGGAAGCACTGGGGAGATACCAGGAGCAATAGGGCTAGACCTTTTTGGCCACGCCTACGATCGCCCCATGAAGCCGAGCACCCGCCAGGCCGCGGCGTTGGGCGCCGGCGCCCGATACCGCAAAGAACACGGGTGGGAGGTGCTACGCGACTTCGCCACTCTTCTGGAGATCGCCAATGTGACCGGGGATACCCATGATCTGAGTCGGAATGCAGAGGAGTTGGTCCGGCGGTTCGAGGCGAGGAGCGGGTTGATGGAAATCGTTGAACGGGGTTCTTGATGCCCTCGAGGAAGCCGGCATCGAGCGGCCGGTGGATCTCGTGGTCTTGTTCGACGGAGAGGAGGAGTCGGGGACACGGGAACGGTGACGATCGATGGCTTCTACGACGACACCGAACCGATTCGGCGTCATGATTCAAAGGAAGTCAGCGGGCTTTCTCAGGGTTGATACTTCTGGGCGGCGATGTCGCCGCGAGAATAAGGTTGGTAGAGATGAAAATTCTGGTCGACAAGCTCATCTACGTCGGTGACCCCATGTGCTCGTGGTGCTGGGGGTTCGCCCCCGAGATCGAGAGTCTTGCCGATGACTACCCCGTGGAGGTAGTCGTTGGCGGTCTTCGCCCGGGACCTTCGGCTGAGCCTCTGGACGACCGCATGGCCGTGTTTCTACGAGATCACTGGGTCGAGATCAATGAGCGAACCGGCCAACCCTTCGACACGGCGTTCCTGGATCGCCGCGACGGCTGGATGTATGACACGGAACCGGCGGCGGTGGCTATCACCCTGGTTCGTGAGATAGATGAACCAAGCACACTCGGCTACTTCACCACTGTCCAGCATGCCTTCTACGCGGATGGTCGTGATATCACCGACTTCGACGTCCTCGCTGATCTCACCGGCCATCTGGATATCGATCATCACTCATTCAGGGAGCAACTCGATTCTGACGAAGCAAAGAAGAGAACGTGGGCAGACTTCTCCAGGTCTCGCAACTGGGGTATCGGGGGTTTTCCGGCACTGATTGGCGATCTGTCAGATGGCCAACTCGCCCTGCTCGCCCGAGGATGGACCGATGCCGGTCTCATCCGAACCAGAATCAGCTCCGTCGAAAAAGCGGCGGTCGGTTGAGAGATCCCTTCGTTCCTCGACCAGAAATCCACCCCAATGCCGTCATCTCACCGGGCAGCCACATCTACGGCCGAGTCGAGATCGGAGCACACTCCTTCGTTTTGTTTGGCGCCGTCATTCGTGCCGAACTCGACCGGATCTCGATTGGGAAAGAGACAAACATCCAGGACAACGCAGTGCTGCACTGTGATGAGGATGCACCCTGTCTCGTGGGAGACAGGGTGACCATCGGACACTCGGCTGTCGTGCACGGGGCCGTTGTCGAAAACGGTGTTCTGATCGGAATCGGAGCGAAAGCCCTCAACCGTTCCAACCTCGGCGAAGGCGCCTGGCTCGCAGCAGGATCTGTTCTTGCGGAGGGCAAGACGATCCCGCCGTGGACCCTGGCGATGGGAATTCCGGCTAAGCCCGTTCGAGAACTAACCGAGGACGAGATCAGGCGAGCGGACCAGGGAGTGGACCACTACCTCCAGCTTGCCGAGGTGTATCGCGAATTCTTCTCCAAACTTCCCTGACCAGAACTGTGTGTGCAGGGTCAGGAGCGACCTACGATGGAGACGTGCCCGAGGAGGCCCAGATATCTGTCGTCGACGGCCCCCGTGAGGCGTGCGGGGTCATTGCCGCCTATTCGACCACGGAGCGAATCTCCCACCTGATCTACTTCGGTCTCTTTGCGCTGCAACACAGGGGGCAGGAGTCGGCGGGAATCGCCACATCGGATGGTGAGACCATGACGGTATTCAAGGACCTGGGTCTGGTTGCCCAGGTTTTCGATGAGCCGGCGTTGGCCGGTCTGGAAGGTCACATCGGCATCGGTCATACCCGCTACTCCACCACCGGATCCAACAACTGGGCCAACGCTCAGCCCGCCCATCGTCAGGTCGGAAGCACCAGCGTTGCTCTTGGCCACAACGGAAATCTGACAAACACCGCGGAGTTGGCCGCTGCCCTCGGGATATCGGGAGCAACAACGGATTCCGATCTGATGGCCGAGGGTGTTGCCCGGGCCATCGACGATGAGCGATCCGACTCCCGTGGTCTGGAGGTTGCCCTGATGGAGGTGGCGCCCACCTGGGAAGGGGCCTTCTCACTGGTGCTCATGGATCAGGGAAGAATCGTCGGGTTGCGGGACCCGCATGGTTTCAGACCGCTCTGCCTTGGCTCCCTTGGAAAGGGAGGTTGGGTTCTCGCGTCCGAAACGGCTGCTCTCGATCTCGTCGGCGCCGATTTCGTTCGCGAGATTGCGGCCGGGGAGATGGTCGTGATCGACGCCAATGGAGTGAAGAGCTACCACCCGTTCGGGGAGGTCAAGCCCGGGCTCTGTTTGTTCGAGTTCGTTTACTTTGCCCGACCCGACAGTCAGATGTACGGCCGGACCATTCACACCGCCCGTTACGAGATGGGGCGCATCCTCTCGGAAGAACATCCCGTCGACGCAGATGTCGTAGTGCCGGTACCGGAATCGGGGATACCGGCCGCTCAAGGTTTTGCAGCGGCAAGTGGCATCCCCTACACCGATGGCCTGGTCAAGAATCGTTACGTGGGCCGGACGTTCATCGAGCCCACTCAGATGCTCCGCGACCAGGGCATCCGGCTCAAACTGAACCCAATACCCGAGAACCTCGCGGGCAAGCGTGTAGCCCTCGTCGACGACTCGATTGTGCGCGGGTCGACAACAAGGAAGTTGGTGACCATGGTTCGCGAAGCTGGTGCCACCGAAGTTCATCTCCGGGTGTCATCTCCCCCTTATCGGTGGCCGTGCTTCTACGGAATGGACACATCCGACCGATCCACTCTCATCGCAGCCCATAAGGATGTTGATGAGATCAGGGGGCACCTGGGCGCCAACTCGCTCGGCTACCTCAGCCTCGATGGCCTGATGGGAGCCACCGGCGTTGCCGATGCCGGTTTCTGCACGGCGTGTCTATCGGGCGTATACCCCGCCGCAATACCCAGCACAACTGACAAATTTCATCTCGAGCGATCCTGACATGACCTCCTATCGCGATGCGGGCGTCGACCTGGACGGCGCATCCAAACATGTAGCCAGCATCTCCGAGGAGGTGCGGTCGACATGGACCGAAAATGTTGTCGGGGCGTTTGGGGGGTTTGCGGCAGGGGTCGAGATCCCACCTGGATACGACAACCCGGTCCTGATGATGTCCACCGACGGTGTGGGGACGAAGCTGGATCTGGCCCGGCGGGTGGACGCATGGGACGGGGTGGGGGCCGACCTCGTCGCTATGTGCGTCGACGACCTGGCCGTCGTCGGAGCAAGGCCCCTCGGATTCGTCGACTACATGGCCGTGGGATCACTTCGGCCCGAGAGGGACACGGCGATTGTGAAATCGATTGCCCGCGCCTGTCTGGATGCGGGGTGCGCCCTTCTCGGAGGTGAAACTGCAGAGCATCCCGGCGTGATGGAACCCGATGCGGTCGACCTGGCCGGCGCAGTCATGGGTGTCGTCGAGAAGGGAGAAGTACTGGGACCTCATCTGGTCAGGGATGGAGACCTCATCGTCGGTCTTTTGTCCCCCAACCTTCGATCCAATGGCTTCTCCCTGGTCAGGATGGTATTTGGTGATGACATCGAGAGCCACGCAGCGGTGTTTCTCGAGTCCTCGGTCATCTACGCGCCGGCAGTCCTGGAGGCTGTCGGAACCGGCGCCGTCCATGCCGGTGCCCACATCACCGGTGGTGGAATCGCCGAAAACCTCGGGAGGGTCGTCCCGGAGGGATTGAGTGCGATCGTCGACACCTCGACCTGGCAGATCCCACCCGTTTTCGATCTCGTGTCCGATCGAGGAGTGGGCGAGGACGAGATGTTCCGTACCTTCAACATGGGGATCGGCTTCTGCCTAGTGGTCGACACAGATGTCGTGGATGATCTGGTTGCCGCGAGTCGCCACAACCCCAGGGTCATCGGGCGGATCACGACCGGCAATGGGGTGACACTGACATGAGCTTTGCGGAAGCTACCGCGGCAGCCCCCAGACAAGATGGTGAGTACGCCGGTGCGATCCTGCCCGGATGGGATATCTTCGGAATCGCGAATGGCGGCTATGTCATGGCTATCGCCGCCAGGGCCATGGGTGAGGCAGCACAAGATCGAGAGTTGGTTTCGATTACCGGGTACTTCACCAATCCCGGTCGATCGGGACCGGTCACCGTACAAGTGCAGCCAATCAAAAAGGGAAGAGGGTTCTCGACCTTCCGCGCCGAGGTCACCAGCAATGAGCGTCCCCTGCTCATCGTCATTGCGACCTACGCCAAACCCGATCGCAAGAAGGGCGAGAGCAGACTCGTCGACATGCCTTCCTTCGACCTGCCACCACCCAGTGAATGCGTGCAAGCCCACCCCTCCGCGGATGGCCCCTTTCCCCCGCCTTTGATGGACAAGGTGAGAGTCATGATTCACCCTGAAGACGCCGCCGGTCTCGTCGGGGAGCGGACCGGTAAGGCTCGGGTTCGAGGGTGGTTCCGACTGTTGGAAGACGAACAGCCCGATCCGCTCGCGGTGGTCCTCGCATCTGATGCCTTCCCTCCTGCGGTGTTCAATACCAATCTGCCACTCAACTGGACACCAACGCTCGACCTGACGGTGAACATTCGCAACCCCCATCCCGGCGGCTGGCTCAAATGTCACCTCCGCACCCGGTTTGTCACTGGAGGTCTCCTCGAGGAGGACGGTGAGTTCTGGGACGAAGAGAACAACCTCGTCGCCCAGTCGAGACAGCTAGCCCTTGTGCCCCGATAAGACTGAATCGATTTCGGTCAATAGTTGGCTCTTTCGCTCACTGTCGAGAAACGACGATCTGACCGAGTTTCGAGCTAGATCGGCGAGATAGTCGGCTCCCAAACCATGAGCCGACTCCAGAGCCAGGTAGTTGTCTCCGACATAACCGCCGAAGTAGGCCGGATCGTCTGAGTTGATGCTCACCAACAGCCCCAAGTCCATCATTTCCTTGATCGGGTGATCTTCCAGTCGTTCCACGACATTGAGAGCCAGGTTCGACAGCGGGCACATTGTCACTGGCACCTGGTCTCGTCTCAAGCGTTCCATCAAATGCGGGTCCTCGAGACTTCGAACCCCATGGTCTATCCGTTCGACACCCAGCGTGTCGAGAGCACCGACCACGTACTCGGGCGGGCCCTCCTCTCCAGCGTGGGCCACCGCTCTCAGACCGAGGTCCCTCGCCAAGCGGAAGGCTTCCGAGAACAACTCTGGGGGGTTGCCCACCTCAGAGGAATCGAGACCGACACCAACCACCCCGTCAAGGTGGGGCTCGGCAGCAACAAGCGTGGCCACTGCATCCTTGCCACTGAGGTGTCGGAGAAAGCAAAGGATCAGGTCGGCCGTAATACCAGACCCAGCCCGGGCGTCGGCGATGGCCTCACGGAAGCCCTGCATGAAGACTTCAAATGGAACACCTCTGGCCGTGTGGGTCTGCGGATCAAAGAAGATCTCGGCGTGACGCACGCCATCGGCAGTCGCCCGATCGAGATAGGCAGCCATCAATTCGTAGAAGTCGCCCGGCGTCTGCAAGACGGCCGCGCCTTGGTAGTAGATGTCGAGAAACGACTGAAGATCTGTGAAGTCGTACGCCTCCGCCACGCCATCGACACTCTCAAACGGAAGATCAAAGCCATTGCGCTCCCCCAGCCCAAACATCATCTCCGGTTCGAGTGTGCCCTCGATATGAACGTGGAGCTCGGTCTTTGGCAAGTCACGGACGAGTCGGTCCATGTCGATCAGTTCAGTCATTGTCTTGTCAGCATCCTGCCACGCCATGGTCCCTCGATGCTGGTTCGAATTTCGACTGTACCGTTGGTCCCTTGTGTCGGACGCTTCAGGGATTAGTTTTACTGCTGATCAATAGTCATCAAGGAGTGGAAATGACGATCGAAACGGCGCCTGAGCGCACCATCAACTACGCCTTCCTTCTCGGAGGCCTGACCGCACTGATCTTCGGCATCATCTTGTTGATCCGACGCGAGGAGGCCATTGAGCTGTTGGTCATCCTGCTCGGCCTGTGGTGGCTCATCCAGGGGGCCTTCATGCTCTTCTCGGTGTTCATCGACCGCGAGGATTGGGGCTGGAAGATTCTTCTGGGCCTGCTTGGACTCACCGCAGGTGTCGTCGTACTGGCGAACCCGATCGACAGTGCCACCTTCCTCGGCTCGACGCTGGCGATCATCCTGGGTGTCATCGGAGTGATCATCGGAGTGTCGTCCATATTCGGCTCATTCCGCGGCGGTGGCTTTGGCGCACTCATCTTTGGTGTCATCAGCGGTCTCATCGGGCTGCTCTTCATCTTCAACCCTTCCAGCTCGGCTTCCCTGATGGTGACGCTGTTTGCCATTCTTCTGCTCATCGATGGCATCGCTGGCGTCTTCCTGGCGATCAAGTACAAGTAGCCGATCCGCTTGTTTGAAGAAAGAGGCGCCCGTCGGGCGCCTCTTTCTCGTCTAGTGCCGAGGCCGGGGACTCTCAGGAGTCAGTTAGGCTTTGCCCATGAGCGATCTCAATAGCCGGCACCGGGATGTCATCGCTCCCGTCATCGCGTTCAACACCAAGATTCATGCCGCATCCGCAGAGGGCATGTGGATCACCGACCCCGAGGGCAACCGCTGGGCGGACTTTGCCTGTGGCATGGCCGTCGCCAACCTCGGCCACAACCATCCGGCCGTTGTAGAAGCAGCTCACGCCCAGATCGACAAGGTGATCCACTCCGGGATGATCTTTCACTACGACTCTGTGGTGGAGGCAGCCGAGAGACTCCGCGAGATAACCCCAGCATCGATCGAAAAGTTTGCCTTTGCCAACTCCGGGTCCGAGGCGGTCGAAGCCACGGTGAAGTTGGCCAAGTACACGTCCGGTCGTCAGGGTGTGATTGCATTTCGTGGTGGGTTCCACGGTCGCACAATGGGGTCTGTCGCCTACACCACCTCGAAGGCGAAGTATCGGGATGGATATCACCCGGTGCTCGGGTCGGTTTTCGTCACCCCCTTCCCTCACCCCTACCGCTGGGGAATGTCTACGGACGAGGCGACCGATCTGTCCTTGCACGAGCTGGCAATGACCTTCAAGCACGTCGTCTCACCAAGGAACATCGCATGCTTTCTCGTCGAGCCTGTCCAGGGCGAAGGCGGCTACCACCCGGCACCGCCCAAATTTCTCGATGCCCTCAGGGAGTTGGCCGATGAGCACGGGATCCTTCTCATCTACGACGAAGTGCAGACAGGGTTTGGACGGACGGCCGAATGGTTTGCCTCCGATCATTTCGACGCCAAGCCGGACATCATGGCGCTGGGTAAGGGCATCGCCAACGGATTCCCACTGTCCGCGTATGGAGCGCCCCGGGAGATGATCGACTCCTGGCCGGTGGGATCTCATGGCACCACCTATGGCGGCAACCCTGTTGCCGCGGCCGCATCAGTCGCGGTCATGGACACCATTGGCGACCTGCTGCCACATGCCCGCGAGCTGTCCACTCACGCCTTCGACAGGTTCCATCGACTTGCCGAGCGTTACGAGACGATCGGTGACGTTCGAGGGCTCGGTCTGATGATCGGGGTGGAGTTTGTCGAGGACCAAGCAACACGTGTCCCCGACGCCAAGGCGTTCCAACACATCCAGGCACACGCCTTCGACCGTGAGCTGATCATCATCGAATGTGGCCCCGATGGAAACATCCTTCGCTTCATCCCACCCCTGATCACGACCAAAGAAGAACTCGACTGGGCCATCGATCTCATCGACGAGGGTCTGGCCAGTTGGGGACAGACGCGTTCCTAGTCGCTGGTGTGAACAACGCCGAACTGGTAGTTCTCCCGATTGCTGGTAGCCTTACCTGATCCGCATCGGGTGGAGGCCAGCGCAACGTCGCTTCCCCGGTGATCAAACGGCCCACTCTCACCTGGTTTGGACTGCCTCTCCAAGCGACCCTCGACCCACAAGGCGTTGTTCGCCGACGGTCGAGCGAGAACGGCATATCCAGCTAACGCCCCGACCTGGGGTGAGGAGACATCATGACGTCCACGTTCGCCCATCTCGGGCTACCCGACTCTCTTGTGCAATCTCTCGCTAAACGCGAGATCATCAAGCCGTTCCCCGTCCAGGAGGCCACCATCCCTGATGCCCTTGCCGGCAGAGACGTTTGTGGAAAGGCGCCGACCGGGTCCGGGAAGACCCTCGCCTTCGGTCTGCCACTTCTCGCCAAGGTCGACAAAGCCACCCGCCAACGGCCCCGTGCCCTGATCCTGGCCCCAACCCGAGAATTGGCCGAGCAAATCAAACAAGAGTTGGCACCCCTTGCCAGACCCGTCAACCGATACGTTTTCGCCATCTACGGTGGCGTCGGATACGGCCCCCAGAAGGGTGCCCTCCGTAAGGGTGTCGATGTTCTCGTTGCCACTCCAGGACGACTGGAAGACCTGATCGAGCAGAGGTCGGTCGATCTCAGCGAGGTCGACCTTGTCGTAGTCGACGAGGCGGACCGTATGGCCGACATGGGATTCCTCCCCGCAGTCCGACGCATCCTCGACCAGACCTCCTCGACGCGCCAGACGCTTCTTTTCTCAGCAACACTCGATGGTGACGTCGCTGTGCTCATCCGCGAATACCAGAACAACCCGGCCCAACACGAGACGGGGACCGTGGAGTCCGAGGCCATCAACGCCCTACATCATTTCTGGTTGGTTCAGCATCACGATCGTATCCAGCACACCGCCGATCTCGTCGACGAGATGGGTAAGACGATCGTGTTCACCCGCACCCGTCACGGTGCCGACAGGCTCGCTCGTCAATTGGACAAGGCGGGCATTGGTGCTGTGGCCATGCACGGCGGACGCTCACAGAATCAGCGCACAAGGGCCCTCAAGGCATTCTCATCTGGTCGTGCCCAGGCCCTGATTGCCACCGACGTCGCCGCACGAGGAATTCACGTCGACGATGTGGCGTCGGTCATCCACTTCGATCCGCCCGGCGATCACAAGGATTACCTTCACCGATCGGGAAGAACCGCCCGAGCCGGCGCCTCGGGCACCGTGGTCAGCCTCGTCACCGGAGAGCAACGGCGCTCAGTCCAGGGCATGCAAAGAGAACTCAGGTTGAATGCACCCATCAAAGAGCCTCGAATGGAGGATCTTCACAACGCCGGTCATCGCATCGGCGAACCAGGCCCGCAAACCGAGACGAAACGATCATCGCACAAGCGGCCTGCCACCAGGACGAGAACCAAGGCCAAAGCTCCGAACGGTCACAGCGCCTCAGGCGCACAGAGTCTCTATGTGGCCAACCTCCCGTGGGCAGCGACCACCGATGAATTGGAGGCGCTCTTCGGGCGCTACGGCAAGGTCTACGGGACAACGATCATCGCCCATCCTCGAACCGGTCGCTCAAAGGGATTCGGTTTCGTCGAGATGACAGCCTCTGACGCACGAACAGCCGTCAGGGAACTGCATGGGTCGGTGATGGGAGGACGGGACCTCACGGTGCGACTCGCTCGACCAAAAGGCGGACACACCTAACCCTCAGCTCAGACATCTTCGTCTGATGTAGGGATTTTCCGCTCGGTATGCTCTCCGGCGTGCTTCTGGAGAGGGAAAGAGAACTCGGGGTCCTTGGAGATCTCCTTGCTCAGTTGGACTCAACAGGCGGGAAGGTGGTGTTGATTCGCGGCGAAGCCGGAATCGGCAAGAGTGCCCTCGTCGGAGGGTTCCTGGAAGCGCTCGATCACAAAGCACATGTCCATCTTGGGTTCTGCGACGATCTCCTGGTTCCCAGACCACTGGACCCTTTCTGGGACATGGCGCGAGACGAGCCATCGTTGAAGGACCCTCTCAACGATAAGGACCGTCCTGGCGTTCTGGAAGCCGTGATTGACCTCCTCTCAAGGACGTTGCGTCCCACCGTGATCGTCGTCGAGGACACACATTGGGCCGACGAGGCAACACTCGACGCCATCAAATACGTCGGTCGGCGAGTCGCCCGAACCAACGGCCTGCTTGTTCTGACTTATCGGGACGGGGAGGTTGACTACGACCACCCCCTGCGTGGCGTCATTGGTGATCTTCCACCCCAAAACGTGGCGAGAATTCAACTCGGTGGCCTTTCTCTGGCCTCGGTGTCTTCGATCATCGGCGACTCTGAGATAGACCCGAGAATCGTTCTGGAAGCCACCCATGGCAATCCGTTCCTGGTGATGGAAATGGCGGCCACAGATGGTGGCGCTGTCTCGGCCTCGCTTCAGGATTCGGTGATGGCCCGAGTGCAGAAACTGTCCCCTGGTGCCCGCGAGATGCTGAAGACCATTTCTGTCATCCCGGAGCCAATCCCCCGGCTGGATGTACTGGGGCTGACCGGCGCAACTGAGGATCGACTGGATGAATGCGTTCGACGCGGTTTGCTGGACATCGAAAGCGAATTTGTAGGATTCCGCCATGACCTGATCAGACGGACGATTGAGTCGACGCTCACAGCGAGCGAAAGAGTGGCAGCCAATCGCCTGGTCCTCGACGGTCTCCCTGCTGAGACCTATGACACCCATCCGTGTCTCATCATCCACTGTGCCGTCGAGGCAAATGACATCGACCGTGTGGTCGACCTAGCTCCCAGATCGGCACGGTACGCGGTGAGCATGGGGAGCCATCGGCTCGCTGTCCAGGACTTTCGCCAGCTAGCACCGCACCTGGACCTACTCGCTGCCGATGACAGAGGCCCGATTCTCGAGGATTGGGCACGTGAGGAATTCCTTATTGACAACAACGCCGAGGCGATCGAACTGAATAATCTTGCGCTTCTTCACTACCGAGAGGGTGGCAACGTCCGCGCCGAGTCGAGGGTTCTCGCCCAAGCTGCCCATTTCTATGAGAACGCCGGACAGCGTGATCAGGCGGAGGAGCTGGCCCGCCAGGCCGTGGACATCCTCGGACCGAACCCAGACGGTGCCGACCTGGCAAGAGCACTCGAAGTGAACGCCTATCTGAAAACGATGGCCGGCGATGTCTCCATCGTCCCCGATCTGGTCGAACGGACATTGGAGGCCGGCGGATCCGATATCGATGAGCGGATCCTCATCCGCTCCCTCAACCACAGGGGGATAGTTGCCAACATCGCCAACTATCCGGAAGGCCGAGCCAGCCTGGACGAGGCCTGGAAACGTGCCAAAGCGGCGCAGCAATGGTACGAGGAGAGTCGAGCACTATTCAATCACGCTTGGGCTGCCGTTGAGTTTCGAGATCTTGCGATTGCATCGGACTACGCGCGGAGGTCGATCGCATCAGCCGCCCGACATGAGCTTCCGGCACTCGAGGTCTACGCAGAAGCGATGCACGCCAGGATCCTCGAACTGGAGGGTAAGTGGGTCCAAGCGGAAGACCTCGCCAGAGATCTTTCCGGTAGCTGGGCGCTCAGTCAGATGGTCGCACTCCCAATTCTCGGTGTGCTGGAATCCAGGACGGGCCGGGACTCTGCCCAGGCCACGCTGACGCAGGCATGGGAGATGGCTGTCGTTGCCGATGAGAACCAGCGTCTGGCGCCGGCTGCTGCTGCCCTCGCCGAGCATGCCTGGATCGCCGGGGATGTCGAGGTGCAGGTGTTCGAGTTCAAGAAAGTGATGACTGAAGAGTTGGACAAGGGATTCCGCTACTCACCCGGGGCCATAGCCTTCTGGCTATGGAAACTGGGTGAACTGAAGAAGGTACCCGACGGGATCGCCGAGCCATACCGGTTGGTGATCGAAGGTTTTCCCCTCGAGGCCGCCGCCATTTGGAAGAAAAGGGGCGTTCCGTACGAGCGAGGACTTGCCCTGATGCACGGTGATGAGAAGGCCCGCCTCGAAGCACTGGAGATTTTCGAGACCCTGGGGGCAACCGTTGTCGCCGCCAAGCTGCGGAAAGCCCTGCGAGAAGACGGTGTGGCCGTTCCCCGGGGCAAGAGTCGAGACACCAGACGTCACGCCGCCGGTCTCACCGCCCGTCAGGCCGAAGTCCTCCAACTCCTCGATGAGGACCTCACCAACATCGAGATTGCCGACCGGCTCTTCGTTTCACCACGAACGGTCGAGAAC
>JAZFTT010000061.1:0-5159 GCA_036446835.1 Acidimicrobiia bacterium | reverse complement strand
GTCAGTTTCTAGAGAGACCCGAAGTTGGAAATCGGCCAGATCGTTATGAAGGCGCGCCCGATGAGATCGTCGTAGGGAATAGCCCCAAAACGCCGGCTGTCAAAACTGAACTGGCGGTTATCCCCCATGACAAACACCTCGTCCACCCCGACCACGAAGGGACCCTCGTCAGCCATGGTCACATCGGGACTCAAATAGGGCTCTGACAAAGGGCTCCCGTCGATCATCACATGATTCCCCTCGATCACCAATGTATCGCCGGGCAGTCCGATAACTCGCTTGATCAGATCATCCCGGCCTCGGGTGCGGATGCCGATCGCCTCCAGGACAGAGCGGACCACCATCTCGGGAATCGACTCCTCGACGTGAGGCTCGGCCGGATCGCGGAAGACAACAACGTCGCCTCTCTGGGGCTCGTCCCAATTGAATGCAAGTTTGTTGACCATCACCCGGTCGTTCACCTCGATCGTGGGGAGCATCGACTCGGATGGGATCCAGAAGGGTTGGACGAGAAACGTCTTGATAACGACGGCAATGACAAGGGCCGTCAGCAGCAGGCCAGGCAGCTCCGCCCAAAAAGAACGCCGACGCGACCGCTTCGACGAGTCGTCAGATTCCTCCTGCTCGTTGGTGTCTGGCGTCTCCAAACTCAGTCGCGGAGCTCCTTGATACGGGCTGACTTACCAACCCGATCACGAAGGAAGTAGAGCTTGGAGCGACGAACGTCGCCACGGCGCAAAACCTCGATACTCTGGATGATGGGGGCATTCACCGGGAACACCCGCTCAACCCCGACTCCAAAACTCAGCTTGCGAACGGTGAAAGAGGCACGGGTGCCTGTGCCGTTGCGAGCAATCACCATGCCCTCAAAAGCCTGTATGCGCTCGCGGCCACCTTCGACAACACGGACATTCACCCTGACGTTGTCTCCGGCGCGAAACTGGGGGATGTCGTCGCGGACATGCGCGCTCTCAACTGCTTGAAGATCGTTCATGGGAGGACTCCTAGACACGTCCGGAAGGCGATAGACGGGATTCGAGACATAATTCTATCAGGTATCGGAATCCTTGCCATTTCGTTGCAGGTCCGGTCGACGTCGGCGTGTTCGCTCGACCCTCCGTTGCAACCTCCACTCTTCGATCTTCCCATGGTCGCCGCTGAGCAACACCTCCGGGACCGCCCACCCTTCGAAATCGGCAGGCCGGGTATATACCGGCTCCTCCAGAAGACCGTCACGGAACGACTCCCTCTCGGTGGATTCCGGGTTGCCAACCACCCCTGGCAACAATCGCGCCACCCCTTCGATCGCGGCGGCCGCCGCCACTTCTCCGCCGGCGAGCACGTAGTCACCGAGACTGACCTCCTCGTCGATGAAGTTGTCGATCACACGTTGGTCGACACCCTCATAACGGCCGCACACGAATGTCAGCTCATCGATCCGGGCCCATCGATCCAGCGTCTCCTGAGACATTGGATCTCCAGAGGGCGTGAAGAGGACACGGTGAGTGTCTTTGAACGGCTCTAGAGCGGAAGCTAGAGGCTCGATCATCATCACCATCCCCGGCCCACCGCCGAATGGCGGGTCATCGAGCTGGCGGTGCCTGCCGAGACCATGCTCTCTGAGGTCAACCAGATCGACAGCAAGCGCACCGTCTCCGATTCCCCTGGCCAAAATGGAGATACCCAGCGGACCTTCGAAGAACCCGGGGAACATTGTGATCACATTGATCTTCACGGTGAGAGGGTAGGCGTAGACCGGCCGGCACTCGTGGCTGCTATCGCCAAGAAAAACTCTGTGATCTGGTTCAACCCCCGGAATCTGTCAGAGGGGGCGGGGAAACCAATGTCGAAAACAACGCACCCCTCTGCCGATACGACCATGTCGGCCGTCACAAGGCGGGATGGGTCTACGTGAGACTCCCCGATGGGCAACATCAATGGACTAGCCCCCACGGACATACTTATGTCACGGCAACGGACCGGCCTCCATAACGTCGACGCCGATCCGGGAATCGCTCTCTAGTTGAGACGCTCCACGATCATCGCCATCCCCTGACCACCACCGACACACATCGTCTCCAGACCGAAGGTGCCATCGAGCGTGCTCAGGTCGTTGAGCAGCGTTCCCATGATCCGCGCACCCGTCATCCCAAAGGGGTGACCGAGAGCGATAGCGCCCCCATGGGGATTGAGTTTGTCCATGTCGATTCCCAACTCATCCGCAGACGCCAACACCTGGGCCGCAAATGCCTCATTGATCTCGATGACGTCGATGTCCTCGAGACTCATGCCGGACTGCTCCAGAACCTTTCGGACGGCGAACACCGGTCCCATCCCCATGTATTCGGGCTCCAGGCCGGCGACCGAGGATGCGATGATCCGCGCCAGAGGCTTGAGACTTAGCTCCGAGGCGCGCTCCTCGGACATGACCAGAACGGCGGCGGCACCGTCGTTGAGGGGACATGAGTTCCCCGCTGTCACCAAACCCTCCGCCTGGAACGCCGGCGGAAGGGATGCCAATTTCTCCAGGGTTGTGTTGGGACGCGGACCGTCGTCATCGCGAATGGTCCGGCCGTCAGGCACTTCTATCGGGGTGATCTCCCTGTCAAAGAATCCGTTCTTCTGAGACTCGACCGCTCGATCCTGTGAGCTCTTGGCAAACTCGTCCATGCGCTCCCGGGTTATCCCGTACTTTTCCGCAACGTTCTCGGCGGTGTTACCCATCGGGATGTACACGTTGTTGATGAAATCATCACGGGTCGCATCGGTGAAACGCGGATTGAGGTCGTCGCTGTCGAAAGCTTTGCCGTAGGTGCGGCTCACCGACTCGACCCCACCGGCTACATAGGTGTCACCCTCACCTTGTTTGATGGCATGAAACGCCATACGGATCGTCTGCAATGACGAAGCGCAGAACCGATTGACGGTGGTTGCCGGTACCGAGTCGGGCATACCCCCGAGAAGAGATGCCGGCCGGGCAACGTTGTAGCCCTGCTCGTGGTGGGTGAGGGCACAGCCGATCATGGCGTCGTCGACCGAAGCTCGATCGACCTCAGGCACTTTCTCCATGACGGCGTTGATGGCGAAGCCGGCAAGATCGTCGGCACGCACATCGATTAGCGATCCCTTGTAGGCCCGTCCGATCGGGGAACGGGCGGTGGCAACGATTACTGCTTCAGGCACCTTCGGGCTCCTATATGGCTTTGCCCTTCAAACCTAGTGGTCGGCCTTACCATTCCGGACATGAGACTGCGGATGGCTCTTGGTCTTCTGACGATCGTCGTGGTCGCGGCATGTGCACCCAACGACGCCGATTCGCAGACCACAACGACTCGACCCGGGCCCGTCACCACGACCGCCCCCACAACGACCCTTCCGCTCGTGGCGGGATGTCCCGATGAGGGAGAGTTCGTGGAGGATGGGACAATCGCTTCCTTTGATCAGGATCAGTCCGACAGCAGTGTTATCGGCCATATCTCCTGGACGACAGACGAGTCCTGTGACACATTCACTTTCTCCTTCATCACTTCGGAGGGGGCCCCGGCAACGACACCACCGACAGTCACCGCTACCTATGTCGAAGGGGTTCCGGTGATTCGCATCGCCGTCGACGCCGACCAGACGGTGATCACCGACCAACTCGTCGAAACGAGCTTTGTCGACCGTCTCTTTGTCGTACGCGCACTCGAAGGAGGCTCGTTCATCGACCTTCACCTCGCGGCACCGGCGCAGGCTCGCATTCATCTCGACGGCTCACCGGCAAAAGTGACTCTGGATCTTCAACCGGGGATCGTTGAATACCCGACATCAGCAACGGTCTCGGATCTCGTGGTCGTTGTGGCCCCCCTCGGCGCCGATGTCGTCACCCCCACAATTGATGTAGCCGGCTACACCCGTACCTTTGAGTCCAACGTCATCATCATCGCAACAGCCGGCGACCAAGTCGTTGCCGAGACAAACACAACGGCCGCCGGGGGCTCGCAAACCTGGGGGGAATTCAGGGCCCGTGTGATCTTGCCACCTGGGGAGGTGTCACTGTTCGTCGGGGATGAAAATACGGAAAACGGGGGTCTCGAGGGCGTGACGATCAGTCTGACGGTTCGCTGAGGCCCTCGATCTCAATGACCTCGACATATCCGGCATCGACATCGATGGTCGGCACGAGCTCATCGACAAACGGAACCTCGAACCTGGCCCCGTCCCGCTCGATGACAAGTCGATCCTGTGCCGCCCCGTGGACCACATCGACAACCGTCCCACCACCTGGACGGACCTTGAGCCCGACCAACTGGTCAGGCCAGAACTCCTGTTCATCCAGTGTGCGCCGTTGCGCGACAAAGACGTCCTGGTTTCGAATCTGCTCGGCTCCTTCACGATCGACTACTTGGTCAAACGCAACCTGATATCCCTTGTGGGCTGGACGAATCGCCCGCACCACGAACGGACGATCTTGAACGAAAACCGTCGAGCCGCGGTCGAAGTAGTCGAGATCGGCCGGATCTACATACAACCCGAGAAACCCATCGAGACCATGGGGTCGGCCGAGTCGTCCGGCCCGCACGTCGGGGCTATCAGTCGAGGAACTCCACCCCAGCTGTGATCCCCTCTTCCTCGCCGGCAGCACTGGCAGCGGCACGAACGGCCTTGGCCACACGCCCCCGTCGACCGATGACCCGGCCCATGTCGCCTTTCGCTGTCCGCACCTCGGCAACCACCTCGTCGGGTCCTTGCTCGACAACAGTGACCGTAACCTCGTCCGGCTCGTCGACTATTGCTTTGATTATGTAGCTGACTACTCGCTCAACGATATCGCCCTTGGCCAAGCTCACTCCTCCTCGGAGATGGTGTCTTCCTCGTCCTTCTCGATGCCGATCACGTGAATGCCACCTGTTTTGACTTTCATCGTGCTCATTGCACCCGAGATATTGAGGAGCTTTTCTACGGTCTCGCTCGGACTGGCTCCTTTGGAGAGCCAATCGGCAGCCCTTTCGTTGTCGATCTCTACGATCGACGGGTCGTGGAGCGGCTCGTATCGACCGATCTGCTCTATATAGCGGCCATCGCGCGGGGCGCGAGAGTCCACAACCACAACGCGGTACATGGGCTGCTTCTTCTTGCCCATCCGCATCAGTCTCATCCTGACAACCATCAATTCACCT
>JAZFTT010000060.1:0-13729 GCA_036446835.1 Acidimicrobiia bacterium | reverse complement strand
GCCGGTCCACGCCGTTGTAGGCCGACCTCTCCCTCGCCTCGACGCCATGGAACAAACTTCGGGGCGTGTCCGGTACGCCGATGACATGACCCTGCCCGACACCCTTGTCGGCCGTCTGTTGCGCAGCACCCAGGTGCACGCGGTAATCACCGGGATCGATACCAGCCGTGCAACGGCGTTGCCGGGCGTGAAAGCCGTGATCACCGGGGCCGACCTCCCCATCACTTACGGAATCCTCCCGATCAGCCAGGATGAGAATGCGCTGGCGACAGACCGAGTCCGCTACGTGGGAGAACCCGTGGCTGCCGTGGCCGCTGTCGACGTCGAGACCGCGGAAGCCGCCCTCGGTCTGATCGACGTGTCGTACGAGCGTCTGGACGACGTCGTGACTCTCGATCAGGCTCTCGCCGACGATCGGCCCCTCATCCACGGCCAAGGCTCGGGACCGAACGTGCACCGATCGGTGGCCCTCGAATTCGGTGACGTGGACGAAGGCATGGCCGTCGCCGACCACCTCCGCGAAGATGTGTTCTTCTTCCGGGGCAGCACCCATGCCGCACTCGAGACCCATTCTGCGACGGCCTCCTACAACCCTGACGGAAAGCTCACGCTGTGGTCATCCACCCAGGTCCCCCACTACGTGCATCGCACCCTGGAAAAGGTGCTCGAACTCCCGGCAGGGCGCATCCGGGTCATCGCCACTCCGAGTGGTGGTGGATTCGGTGGCAAGACGGATCCATTCTCCCATGAGCTCATCGCAGCCAAGCTGTCCATGCTCACCGGTCGGCCGGTCAAGATCACCCTGAGCCGTGAGGAGGTCTTCTACACGCACCGGGGCCGTCATCCGGTTCTCATGTGGATCAAGACCGGCTTCCAAAGCGACGGTCGGATCACTGCGATGCATTTCAAGTCGTTTCTCGATGGCGGGGCATACGGCAGCTACGGCATCGCGACGCTGTACTACACGGGGGCTCTTCAGACCTCCACCTACCGGATCCCCAACTATCGCTTCGAAGGGGTGCGGGTGTTCACTAACAAGCCGCCATGTGGACCCAAACGGGGCCATGGCACCCCTCAGCCGAGATTCGCGATCGAGTGCCAGATGGACAAGGCGGCCGCAGACCTGGGTCTGGATCCCGTGGCGATTCGTCTCCGCAACGCCGTCGAACCCTTCTCCAAGACCGTCAACCACCTCCGTATCACCAGCTGTGCGCTCCGCGAGTGCATCGCCGAGGTAACCCGGGCCTCCAGATTCTCCGACAAGCACGGTCACCTCCCGCCGGGTCGTGGCATCGGCCTGGCAGTAGGCGCCTACATGTCGGGTGCCGGTCTCCCCATCTACTGGAATGACATGCCCCAATCCGAAGTTCAGATGAAGGTCGACCGTGGGGGCGGTGTCACGGTGTACTCCATGGCCGCCGACGTCGGTCAGGGATCGACTTCCATGCTGGCCACGGTCGTCGCGGAGTGCCTGGGTCTCCAACCTGGCGACCTCACCATGGTGACAGCGGATACCGACCTGACACCGGTCGATCTGGGCAGCTATTCGAGCCGGGTGACATTCATGGCGGGTAACGCGGCCCTCGAGGCCGCGCTCAAGATCCGATCCCGCGTGTGCCACGCCGTGGCTCACGAGCTCGAAGCCGATCCCGACGATCTGGTCCTCGCCGCCGGCTGGATCACCGTCCACGGCGACCCGGAGAGGGGGCTGTCCTGGCCGGAAGCGGTGCGTCTCACGATTGCCGCCACAGGCCCGCTCATCGAAGCTGGCAGCTACCGGGCCCCCGAACTTGCGGGCCCATATCGGGGCTCCGGCGTGGGAATCTCACCTGCGTACAGCTTCTCGGCATGTGTTGCCCAGGTGGAATGCGACGCCGACACCGGCATGGTGAAGGTGGAACGCGTCTGGCTTGCTCACGACATCGGGAAGGCCCTGAATCCACTGCTCGTGGAAGGCCAGATCGAGGGCGGCGTCTACATGGGCCTTGGCGAAGCGCTGTTCGAGGAGCACGCCTTCAGGGACGGATTGCACAAGGGCCCATCACTTCTGGACTACAAGATCCCCACCGCCCTCGAGATGCCCCCGGTCGAGACCATCCTCATCGAGTCGATAGACCCTGAAGGACCGTTTGGCGCCAAGGAGGTCGGACAGGGACCCCTGCTCCCAGTCGCCCCGGCCGTCGCCAATGCCGTCCACGACGCCCTCGGCGTACGCATCGACGAGGTTCCGATGACACCCGACAAGATCGTCGCCGCCCTGCGTCGTAGAGCCCGGGGCGCCCCCGGTCGATTCGGGCCGAAAGCGGTTCCGGACTTCGACTTCCCCGATCTCCTCCGGGTGGAGCCTCCACTGGAGTTCGCCGGATCATGACCCTGCGGCTACCGGCCTTCGAGTACCTCACTCCGGCAACACTGGCCGACGCGACCCGACTGCTCGCCGACCCCGAAGGTACGGTTGCGATCGCCGGGGGAGGTACCGACCTCTTCCCGAAGATGAAGCGTCGTCAAGTGATGCCGACAACACTGGTGTCGCTCTCGGAGATCGATGCGATGAACGGGATCCGAACCGACGACGGCGGCCATTGCATCATCGGAGCGTCAACGCTTTTGCAGGAGATCGAGGTCTCGACCGTGGTTCCCCGGGTCCTGGCGGCGGCGGTCGGCGAGATCGCCTCGCCTCAGATCCGCAACACCGCCACGCTCGGCGGCAACCTGTGCCTCGACACCCGCTGCAACTACATCGACATGCCCCGAGGGTGGCGAGATGCCAGAGGCCACTGCATGAAGGATGGCGGAGAGATCTGCTGGGTAGCCCCGAACAGTGACAACTGCTGGGCGGTCAGTTCGTCCGACCTTGCCCCGGTGGTGATCGCTCTCAACGGTTCGGTCCGGCTGTTGAGCGTCCGGGGAGATCGGCTCATTCCGGTCGAGGATCTGTACCAGAACGATGGGATTGCCTACCAGACCAAAGCACCGGAAGAGATCCTGGTCGAACTCGTGCTTCCTCCAGCGGACGGACGAGCCACATACCGCAAATTGCGGAGGCGGGGATCGATCGACTTTCCCATTCTCGGGGTAGCCGCGACTGCCCGATTCGGCGATGACGGCACGTGTCTCGCCGCGCGCCTGGTCCTGGGAGCGGTGGCGTCCGCGCCGTTGCGGGCCACTGAGGCGGAGCAGTTCATTACAGGCCGACGGCTCACAGACGAGGTCATGGAGGAGGCCGGCCGACTTGCTACGCAACCGTTCCGGCCTCAGAACAACACCGATATGAGCTCGCGTTACCGAAAGTGGATGATCTCGGTCTATGTCGTCCGGGCGCTGCGCGACCTGGTGGTGGATGATGCCTGATCAGCGTTCGGCGTACGGCGACCGATACTCATGGCATCTGGTGGAGCCCGGTCAACCTCTCCAGTGGTCCGAGGGTGCTGGCAGGACGCCAGGAGCCGACGAGGTGCTCATCGAAGTCGCCGGGTGTGGCCTCTGCCACACCGACCTCGGCTTCTTCAACGGAGCAGTGGCGACCCGTGCCAACCTCCCTCTGGTGCTCGGGCACGAGATCAGCGGGCGCGTACTGGAAGCAGGAGACGACGCCGGGGACTGGGTGGGGCAAGACGTCCTCGTGTCAGCCGTCATCCCATGCGGAAGCTGCGAACTGTGCACCTCAGGTCGGGGCAACGTGTGCAGCAATCAGAAGATGCCTGGCAACGATCTCGACGGTGGCTTCGCCACCCATGTGACTGTTCCGGCCGCCGGTCTCTTCACGGTCGAAAACCTGCCGGCGGCTTACGACCTCGCCGACTTCTCTGTGATAGCCGACGCCGTGACTACACCGCTCCAGGCCGTACGACGGGCGGAGGTCTCGGAGGGGAGCTTCGTCGTGGTTGTCGGCACCGGAGGTGTCGGGACCTATGCCTGCCAGATCGCCGCGGCTAGTGGAGCCACAGTCGTGGCGGTGGACATAGAGGATGCCCGCCTCGATCCGCTCCTCGAGCACGGGACAGCCAGGACGGTGAACGCGCAAGACCTCTCACCGAGAGAGGTTCGGGACCGGGTCCGGGACCACGCGGGCTCGCTGGGAATGCCACACACAGGTTGGAAGATCTTCGAGTGCTCCGGCACTCCTACAGGGCAGGAGACAGCCTACGGCCTGCTCGGCCCGGCAGCCACGCTGGCCGTGGTCGGGTTCACCCGGGAGAAGGTTTCCATCAGGTTGTCGAACCTGATGGCTTTCGATGCCACTGCCTTTGGCAGTTGGGGCTGCCCACCGGAGTTGTATCCCGAAGCCATCGATCTGGTCACGTCGGGCAAGGTTGACCTACTTCCCTTCACACGCAAGGTCCCGATGAGCGACATCGCAACGGTCCTCGCGCAAGAAAACGGCCGGAGCGACCCCCGGCGAACAATCCTCGTCCCATGAAAGGCAATACAACCATGGACTATGTAAACCACGAGCTGGTCCCGGACCACGACTTCAGCGACATCCTCTACGAGGAACATCCGGTGTTTGACACCAGCGGCGCAGCCGTCGATGGCTTGCACGCTGTCTGGATAGTCCTGAACAATCCCGAGCAGCTCAACTCGTACACAACCGAAATGATCAAAGACGTCATCCTCGCCTTCCGCCGGGCTTCGGTTGATCGCGCCGCCGTGGCGGTGGTCTTCACCGGAACCGGCGACCGGGCGTTCTGCACCGGCGGGAACACCAAGGAATACTCCGAGTACTACGCCGGCCGACCCGGTGAGTACCGGCAGTACATGCGTCTTTTCAACGACATGGTCTCCACGATTCTCGCTTGCGACCAGCCCGTCATCAATCGGGTGAACGGCATGCGGATCGGCGGCGGGCAGGAGATCGGGATGGCCTGCGACTACACGCTCGCCTCCGACCTCGCCAGGTTCGGCCAGGCCGGGCCCAAACACGGATCTGCCCCGGATGGCGGCTCGACCGACTTCCTCGACCTGTACGTGGGATGGAGCGAAGCCATGGCCAGCTGCGTCCTCTGCGAGCCGTGGAGTGCTCATGAGGCGCTCCGTCTTGGCCTCGTCAACGACATATTCCCTGTGCTCAAGGTCAACGGAGAGTTCGTTGCCAACCCCCTCGTGATCACCGATCGCTACCTCGACGAGTGGGGCAAGATCGTTCACGGAAAACCTCGGGAAGGCGAGGCTATGGCCGCCGCCAAGACGCTGCTGAAGTCGGGGACCATCGATTTCGAAAAACTCGACGAGGGCGTCGATTCCATGGTGACCAAGATCCTCTACACGATGCCTGACTGCACTCTGAAGACGACCGAGTCGCTTCGGAAGAAGAAGCTCGAACACTGGGATACGAACCGCGAGACCAACAGGGCCTGGCTTTCGCTCAACATGATGACAGAGGCAAAAGCAGGCTTCCAGGCGTTCCATCGGGGCTCGCGGGAAGTCGGCCGGGAAGTCGATTTCATCGACCTTCGCCGCCGCCTCGCTGCCGGGGAAACATGGGGCGACGATCTCATCAGGGCGATCTCACCACAGCACAAATCGGGTTCGTGAGCGACACCTGGATCCGTCACGACATCTCCGAAGAGGGAGCGGTCCACACAATCACGCTCGACAAGGCTCCGGGAAACGTGATCGACATCGCTCTCTGTGCCCAACTTCGACCAGCTATCGACGCTGCCGCGGAGGCTGAGAAAGGCAAGGTCCTGGTCCTCCGCGGGGCCGGAAGAAACTTCTCTTTCGGCGCCAGCGTCGAAGAGCATCTCCCCGACAGGGCACCGGACATGCTGGCCGCACTCGGTGGTGTCATCCGTGCCCTGATCGGGTTTCCCTACCCTACGGTCGCCGGAGTCCAGGGCAGCTGTCTGGGGGGCGGTCTCGAACTCGTCCTCGCCTGCGGCATAGTGATTGCAGAAGAGAGTGCGACTCTGGCCACCCCTGAGATCCGGCTCGGAGTCCTGCCCCCGGCGGCGACCGCCTTGTTGTCCGCCAGGGCTGCAGAGGACATGGTCCTCACGGGCCGCAGTTTGACGGCGGAGGACGCCCGGCATGCCGGAATCGTCAACCTGATTGCGCCGGAGGGCGAACTGGACGCCGAGATCACCGCCTTCGTGGGCGAACACTTCGTTCCCCGGTCAGCTCTCTCGCTACGCCTTGCAACACGGGCTGTGAGAGAGCGGCAACGACCGGAGATCGAGAGAAAACTCGACGAGGCCGAGCGTCTCTACCTCGAAGAACTGCTGCCGACCCACGACGGTGTCGAGGGCATCAAAGCCTTCATGGAGAAACGTCATCCGGTGTGGACCAATGCCTGAGCACGAACGAAAGGAAAGATGATGAGCGATCGGTCAGATACGGCGACGGGGGTGCTTCGAGACGAGCATCAGCTCATCCTGGGCGTCGTCGATGTCCTCGATGAGACGCTGAACAGCACGAATTCGGCACCACACCTGGACTTCGATGTGGTCGACAGCTGCATCTCGTTCTTCCGGTTGTTCGCCGACGCCTGTCATCACGGCAAGGAGGAGGATCTTCTCTTTCCCGAGCTCATCGAGCACGGGATGCCAGGCGACGAAGGGCCGATAGCGGTGATGCTCAGTGAGCACCGGCAGGGAAGGCTCTCCGTGCGGGGGATGGCAGAAGCGATAAGTGATGCCAGATCGGGAGACGAGAGCGCGCTGTCAGCCCTTCGGGCCCATGGCGACGACTACATCGGTCTAATCAGGGCTCACATCGACAAGGAGGACAACGTCCTTTTCAACATGGCAGACGACATGGTCCTCGGTGACCCCTGTCGGGTGCTCTGTGACCGCTACGACCTGGTGTGCCGGCGCCGGTTCGAGGGCAAGACGAAGGACGACCTGGAGGTCATGGCCGCTTCTCTCATGGCGGGTCAGCCAGGCAAGGCCTAGCGCCCGCTGCGAAGAGCAAGAGCCACAGCTTCGGTTCTGCTGTGTACTTCCAGCTTCTTGAGAATGTGTTGAACGTGGTTACGCACCGTTGCGGGTGACACGAAAAGGCTTCTGGCAATCGCCGAGCCATCCAAGCCCTCGGTCAGCAGATGGAGGACCTCATTCTCGCGCGGTGTCAGACGACTCAAGACAGAGGTCTTCTCCTCGGTTGCGAGGCTCCACCCCGCCAGCCGCTCGACAACCAGGCGTTCCAGCTCAGGTGGCAGCGACATCTCTCGAATCAGATGCACGAGCCGGCACTGGTGGCGGATTTCGGGCGGCGGAACGATGGTGGTGGCGCTCAGCCACAGTGTCTTTCCGTCCGCCGTCCGCCCGATCACTTCACGGGTCGGCGTCAACTCATCGTCGTCACCAGGATGAGCGACGCTGCATTCCTCGCAGACAGGGTCTCCACAGCGATCCCGCCAGCACATGACCGAGTAACAGGGCCGACCCAGTGCCTCGTCCGCGGCGTACCCGAACAGCTCCGTAGCGCCTTCGTTCCACGCCACAATCGTCAAGTCGGCGCCCACCGCGACCATGGCATCAGAGGTACGACCGAGGGTGGTGAGCAGGTCGGCTAGCTGTTGATCGACCGCCCTCGACTCTACTGCTGTCCCACTTGTCATAAAGTTGACTGTACGGTCAGTTTTGCGCCCAGTCAATGTTCATTTATCGATTACATCACCTTCAGTCGCGGATGACGGCGATCGCAGTTATCTCGACAAGGGCGCCGACATCGGCGAGCTCGGTTACTCCGTAGAGACCCATCGCCGGAAAGTGGCGACCGAGATGACGCCGATACACCGGGCCCAGGTCGGGTCGGGCGGCACGGTAGGCAGCAACGTCGACGGTGAATATCTGCATCCACACCAGATCCTCGGGCTCCCCTCCGGCGCCGGCCAACGCCGTTACCAGGTTGGACAGCGCCAGATCGAACTGCTCAACCCAGGTGTCACCGACAATCTGACCCTCTCTGTCGAAGGCGATCTGGCCGGCTAGATAGACCGTGCGCCCCGGAGTTGCGAGCACTGCATGGGAATAGCCGATGGCAGGTGCCAGCTCATTCGGGTTGATTGCAAGATTTCGCTCGTTCAAGGATCCTCCTAGTCGTGCCCCAGCGCTCTCGCGATCCGGGCAACCGGGTGTCGTGGTGGTTCGTGGAGACACCAAGGGTATCTGACCCCCGGGGCCTGGAGAGTCAACTCACCTCGATCACCATTGACATGGCCGAGTCGCCACCGGCACAACCGGAGAACAATCCGTAACCGCCGCCTCGGATCACGAGTTCCTCGATCAATTCGATGATTGCCCGCATGCCGGTCGGAGCCTGTGGATGACCCCAGATGAGGGGGGAGCCATAGTTGTTGACGTCCCCGAGAGCGACATCCATCTCGCGGCTGAAGTAGATGTCGGCGACCGCAAAGGGGTTGTGAGTCTTGATCGCTGCGCACTGTGCGGCGTCGATGCCCGCTCGCTCAAGTGCTTGGCGAGCAGCCGGAACGACCGCCTTGGGCATAAAGCCCTTCTCGGTGCGCGCCTCGCCATAACTGAGGACCTGGACGGTCAGGTTCACGTCTCGAGAGAGTCGAACGGCGCGCTCCCTCGTGCAGACGATGATTCCGGCGTTGCCGTCGGCCGGGTGGGTCTGTGAGCCGTACGTGACGGTTCCGCCATCCAGCACGGGGCGAAGCCGTTCCAACCCGTCGGCGGTCGTCGGGTGCACTCCTTCGTCTGCTTCGAGGAAGCCCACCGACTTCTCGCCCCTCTTCAGCTCCACCGGAGCCATGTACCGCTTCTGGAAGGCGCGGTCGTCGCCAAGGGCGTCCTGGTACTGAGCGAAGCGCATCAACGTCACGGAATCTTGTTCCTCCTTGCTGATGCCCGACTCGCCGGCAAGGTTCTCCGCGGTGTTGGTCATGGCCAGACCGGCGTAGGGATCCAGTTTCATGTTCCCGAGGACCGGGTCCTCCGCTCTCCCGTGACCCCCCGGGCCGCCCGGGCTCGGGTAGTAGATGTGAGGGCCGTTGCTCGTGCGGTCACAAGCAGCCGCCAGGATGCATTCGCGCGAGCCGGCCTCGATCTCGAGGGCGGCACTCGTCAGACTTCGAACCGACGTCGCACATGCCTGGGAGATGGTGGGACCGGTTATCTCCGGAGCACCCGCCAGAGCCGCAAACCATGGGCCCGCGTAAAACGAGTGACGTTGGGTCACGGTGATCCCGAGAACAACACCGTCGATGGAATCTGGTGTGATCTCGCGTCTTGCGAGAAACTCCCGCGCCACCTCGCCCACCAGACGGATCGAGTGAAACTCGCTCAAGCTGCCCTGCCAGCGTGCGAAGGGTGTGCTCCAGTAAGCGCCGTAAGGAATGAAGGTGTTCTGGAGAAACATTGTGTGTCAACCTTTCCCGCCCGAAACGAAAGCCGTAATCTTCTCCCGAGCCGCTTTGGTGCAAGCAGCTGCTCCGAACGCCGAATAGCCGATCTCCAATGCCTCGTGGAGCTCCCTCGCCATTGCGGCGTCGCTGATCGCTGCTTCGATGATGTCGACGACCTCCGAGCTCAACCCCTCCTCAGCAAGCGTCACGGGCTCCAATCTTGGGAAGGGCGGGATCTCCACCGGCCCCTCCGGCGGAGGCGCGATCTTCCCGGCCAGCTCTCGAACCATGTCGACAGCCGAGACGATCAGCGACTCTGTGTCAATGGCCAGGACACCGATGATCCCCAACTGATGGGCCTCTCTGGCACTCAGCTTCTTGCCTCGTCGCATCATGTCGTGAAATACAGGCGCCGCAGAAGGCCAGCGGCGATATGGGATGACCATGCCGCCAACACCCGGGGCTATGCCCAATGTGGCCTCTGGAAGCTGGAGCCAGGCGTCCTCCATAGCGACGATGCCATGGCAGCGGAAGGCCAGCTCGAGGCCACCTCCCAGGGCCATCCCATTGAGGGCAGCCACCACAGGTTTCTTCATCGAGTCGAGATGGATGAGAACTCGTGAGCAATCGCGCGCATATTGGACACAGGCATCGGCGTCTCCCAACATCTCTGGGAAGCGGCCGATGTCCGCACCGGCGCAGAAAGCCCGGCTTCCATAGCCCGTGATCACGAAGCCTTCTACGCCCACATCGTCCTCATGCTCTTCGAGGACACCAAGCAGTTCGTCGTTGAGCTCATCGTCGAGAGCGTTGAGAACATGGGGCCGACGCAGGGTGATCACCTTCACGCCATCAAAGTCGTCAACCAGGAGATGCCGAGTGAATCCCTGGTAACTGGCGAGGGGCTGCACCGGCATGGGCATCCCCATGCGTTCATCGGCCAAGACCTCGAGGATACGGCCAACCTCATCTGATCCAAGCTCCTTCATCAGCCGCAGCGGTCCTTTCTTGAAGCCCAGTGCCAGTTCGCAGCCCAGTTCGAGGTCGGCTGCCGACCCGATCGTTCGGTCGAGGATGTCGACCGCCTGGGAGAAGAGGATTCCCAGCAGCCGATCGCGGATTCGAGCTGCTCTCTCGGGACCCACGTCGACGGGCTCGCCCGGGGAGATCGTGTTCCAGGAATCCACGGAACGAAACACCGGTGCCGGCCGGTAATGCTCCCCCTCTTCGAGCATCTGGAGGGTGTTGGCCTCGATGATGATCGGATTGCCGTTGGCCAGGTTGAGAATGAAGAAGGGCCCCGCGTGAACGAACTCACCGGCGACATGATCGACCTCAGCGGCGGTTGCCTCGACGAGAAGGTATCCGGCCTCGTTGCACCAGTTGTCGAATACCCGATCGAGCATGAAACAGGGAACGTCTGAGGTGACCAGCGGCACCTTGCCCGTGCCGGCGAAAAACCAGCGGAGATAATCGACGACATCGGAGTCGACTCGCTCCCAATCCACGACCTCGACGACGGGGTTCTGAAACGCAGGCGCGAAGAAGTGGGTGACGGTGGCGCGCTCGGGATGCTTCAGATCCGCGAACAGCCGTTCAGCCGGAAATGAGCTCGTGTTGGATGTGATAAGGGTGCCATCTCGAACAATGCTCTCGACATGCCCGAAGATCTCGCGTTTGATTGCGAGGTCCTCGCTGGCGGCTTCGATCACCCACTCGCAATCCGACATCGCGTTGTAATCGAGGGTCGGGATCAGATTCTCCATGACCCGTCCGGCCTGGCCCTCGGTCAACTTGTTGCGCGCCAATCCCTTTCTCACGTGCGTCTCGATTCGCTCGATGCCAGCTCTGAGCGGCTCCCGGGCGACATCGACCAACACCAATTCGAGGCTTGGGAGGTTGCTCTTGAGGTAGTAGCCGATATCGGGCCCGATCGTTCCTGCTCCGACCACGGCGATGCGGGACGGATGTGGACGCTCCGGCTTTGCCAAAAGCGGGTTCTGAAACCTCATGACGACACCTTCAGGGACTGAAGTGCCTTCAACACCTTCTCCGGTGTTATCGGCAGGTCGTGGATGCGAACACCTACCGCGTCATAGATGGCGTTGGCGATGGCTGGGGCGGTCGGCACCATCCCGAGCTCACCGGCCCCCTTGGCCCCGAACGGGCCGGTGGGATCGTTGGTCTCGATGAACTCCAGCTCTATGGGAAAATCCAAATCGGCTGCGGACGGCAGCTTGTAGTCGGTGAACCCAGGATTGAGGATGCGACCACCTTCGGTCTTGATCTCCTCGTAAAGCGCATAGCCGACACCCTGGGCGATACCCCCGTACATCTGGCCTTTCAAGGCCTGAAGACTGAGCACCCGCCCGACATCGGTCACGGCGACCAAACGCAGAATCCTCACCTCGCCGGTGTCCTCATCGACCTCCACCTCTACGCCCTGAACGCCAAAGGCGTAGTTTGCCGACATGTTGCCGTATCCCTTCTCCCAGTCGGGCAACTCGGTTGGTGGCTCGTAGAACGACTCCTCGGTGAAGATGGTCCCCAACCCGGCTTCCTCGGAAAAGTGAATGGCCCGGAGGAGTCGGCCCAACTCCACTCGCAGCCATGGCCGGTCGGGCGCGTCCGGGACAAAGAGCCAGCCGTCCTTCATGTCGAACTGATCCCGGGTGACGGATCGGAAGTCGAATTCGTCTGGCCAACTCTCGCCAAGTTTCGCCAGATTCTGATCCACCGCCTCGGGATACACCTTCTCGGCGGCGGCGAAGATCCGCTCACGCAGCTTCTTGGCCGCTCCAATTGCCGCGTTTCCGGCCATGAAAGCGCCGCGACTGGCGTGGGTCCCGACATCCCAGGGTGAGGTGGCGGTATCGGTCTGGTTGATGATCACGCTCTTCGGCTTCACCCCGAGGGACTCAGCCACCATCAGGGTCAAGGCCGAGTGCAGGCCTTGCCCCATCTCGACTCCGCCATAACTCACGTTGACGTTCCCGTAGTCGTCGAGCTTGAGGATGATCCCGCTGCCATCGGACCGGTAGATTCTTCCCCCGCCGCCGACGTTGATCAGACCCGCCATGCCCACCCCGCGTCGCCGGTTGGAGTGTTTGCCCCGCGTTACAGACCAGTTGAGGCGATCGGCTGCAGCATCGAGACACTCTCTGAGACCACATGTCTTCAGATCCAGGCCCATGGGGGTCAGGTCCCCCGGCTCGTTGCTATTGATGCGGCGCATCTCGTAGGGATCGATGCTTGCCTTGGTGGCGAGGTCATCGAGACTTGATTCGATCGCCCAGGTCACTTCGGGATTGCCATAACCGCGCATCGCCTGGCAGTAGGTGTTGTTGGTGTAGACAATCGTCGAGTTGAAACTGATCGCAGGGACCCGGTAGAGCGAGGTGGCGGCGACCAGCATCACGTTGGGATAGGTAGCTCCCCATGACCCGTATGCACCGTTGTCCTGGGTGACCTCGATCTCGCGGAAAGTCAGCTTGCCATCCCGGTCACACCCCTGGCGGATCAGGAAGTGGGCAGACTGGCGTGGCGAGAGATAGGAGAACTCTTCGGTCCGGCTGTAGAGAATCTTGACCGGCTTTCCGGTTCTCCACGCCAGGAGAATCGAGATGTACTCATAGCCGTGGGTGTCGAGCCCGGATCCGAAGGCCCCTCCCAGAACCGGCACGATCACCCGAACGTTACGTCCCTCCAAACCCAGCGTCTTGAGCGCCTTGGTGAAATCTCGCTGCGCCAGGAAGGGGATCTGCGTCTTGGCCGTGATGGTCAGATTTCCCTCGAGGTCGAATTCGGCAATACAGCCCGCGGTTCCCAAGCAGGCCTGCTGTATGCGGGGCACCGTGTACTCACCCTCGGTGATGTAGGCCGAGGCACTTCTGGCGGCTTCGAGATCACCTGAGCGGTGAACGCATTTCAACGGCACGAGGTTCGTGGTCAGGGGATTTCCCCGTCTGTCTTTCTCATGAACCAAAGGGGCATCATCGGCCATGGCCTCCTGGGGGGAGAAGACCCCCGGCAGAGGTTCGTATTCGACCCGGATCAGGTCAACGGCTTCCCGGGCGATCTCGGGACTGATTGCCGCCACGGCAGCCACCTCGTCACGGTATTGGCGCACCTTGCCGATCTTCAGAGCCACGTTGTCTGCGAGGAAACCGTAACGAACCTCAGGCACGTCCTCGGCTGTGATGACTGCCCGCACTCCGGGCAGGGCCCGAGCCTCAGCCGTGTCGATGCCTTTGATGACAGCGTGGGCGTGGTCGCTGAATTTGATCTTGCCATGGAGCATGCCGGGCCGGGATATGTCGTTGATGTACCGGGCCTTGCCGCCCAGCTTGTCCGCCCCCTCCGGACGGGGGGCCTCGGTACCGATATAGCTGTAGCCGGTCACGACCTGGCCACCTG
>JAZFTT010000059.1:0-15712 GCA_036446835.1 Acidimicrobiia bacterium | reverse complement strand
AGACGAGTATGAGCGAATCGTGGCCGACATCAACCAGCGACTCTTCAATCTCGCCGCGCCCGCGTCAGATGAGACCGTCGACGATCACGACACGGTCTCCGTCACCGGTCTGGTGACATACGCACAATGTCCGAAGAGGTTTTTCTGGACCAATGTCGATCCTCTGCCCCGACGACCCAACCCGGCCGCTAATCGGGGAACGGAGGTTCACCGTCGCATCGAGCTCCACCAGAAGGGCCAGGTTCCGTTTGAAGATATGACTGACGATCTCTATGACGTCGTCGAAGGAGACACCTCGTCCGGGCCTGGTGCGTTCGACACCTACTTGAGCTCCAGATTCGCCGAGAGCACGGCCACGATGATCGAGGTTCCGTTCTCGCTGGAACTCGACACCGGGTACCTGCTCCGGGGGAGAATCGATGCCGTCTATTGCGACAACGGCAGATGGGAGGTGGTCGACTTCAAGAGCGGCCGTCCCCGCACCGACCCTGCACTTGTCGTCCAGTTGCAGGCATACGCGGTCGCTGCAGCCGAGGTCGACTTTGGCATCGCCAAACCCGAGGCCCTCGATGTCACCTTCGCCTACCTGGGTGGAGGTCTCACCGAGGTCACCCACTCGGCCGATGACCGCTGGATAACGAGAGCCCGCGAATCACTCAATGCCCTCACCGGTCGAATCTCCGCTTCGGACTTTGCTGAGAGCCCGGGGTCGTGGTGCGCCTCGTGCGACTTCTTGCAGTTCTGTGGTCCGGGGCAGACGGAAGTCGAAAGATGAGCGTGGCGACAGCTGTTGGGGCAGCCACAGTCGGCTACCTGATCGGTTCGTTGCCCACTGCCGAGTGGCTGGGAAAACTGATTGCAATCGATATCCGCCGACAAGGGTCGATGAACCCGGGAGCCAACAACGCTCTCCGACTCGCCGGACCACGTCTGGCCGCCGCCGTACTGACAACCGAGGTGGCCAAAGGTGTTATTGCCGTTGTCGCCGGCACCGCCCTGGCAGGCGAGTTTGGCGCTGTGCTGGCCGGGGTCGGCGCAGTCACCGGAAACGTCTTCAACATTTATTACAGGTTGCAGGGAGGCAAGGGCCTAGGAATCTCCGCCGGGGTCCTCACTGCTATTTGGCCCACCGTGCTTGTGCCGGTCGTGGCCGTGCTTGTGATCACAGTTCTCATCACCCGGTCTTCGGGCGCAGCCGCCATAGTCACCATTGTCACCTTCAACATCTTGGCCGTTTTGTGGGCCGCCCTCGTGTGGCCGATGGCCTGGGGGATAGCCGCCACCAATCAGCTTCTCGTGCTGTCACTGGGAATAGGCCTCGTTCTGTGGAACAGACATTGGACGGACTCACCGTTCAGCCGACAACACCGTCATTCACTTCGAGAACCAGCGTGACGGGACCGTCGTTCGTCAGTTCAACATCCATCATCGCCCCGAAGACACCATGGGCTGTGACGATATCGCGCTCCCGAAACGAGTGAATCATCCGATCGATCAGGGGTCTGGCATGTTCAGGCCGGGCGGCGTCGGTGAATGACGGACGGCGACCTCGCCTCACATCTCCTACCAGGGTGAACTGACTCACCACCAGCACCTGACCATCGACATCCACCAGTGGGAGATTCATCTTCTCTGTCTCATCGTTGAAGACTCTCAGCCCGGCAATCTTGTCCACCGCTGTATCGACCTCGATGTAACCGTCGCCATGCTCCACGCCGACGAAAAGACATAGTCCTCTCCCGATGCTCCCCACGACGCGACCGTCGACACGCACCAGGGCTGAAGAAACTCGTTGCAAGACTATGCGCACCGCTGTGATTCTGGCAGCACCCCCCGGGACACACCGGAAGGTAAATAGAGTGTCGCCGTGCCCAAACGAAAATTGCCGGATCCCGGCCTCCTTGCTAGACCCGACCAAGGTGCGGTGGTCTATCTGCTCGATGTGGCTACCGAACTCGAGGTGGGTCTACTCGAGAAGTGGATTCGAAGCCAAACAAAGCACCAAATCGAGACGATCCGCGTCTCATCCTCCCGACGTGGTCGAGGGGGCGATCCAATCGAACTGTCGGACCGGATAGCGGCAGCCGACGACGCCTTTCTCATTCCTGTCAGGGTCGTCTGGATGGCACCCAAGAAGAAGGGACGTAGATCAGTCACATGGTCGGATGCCTTCAGGCCGGGGGACCCGAGAGACCCGAGAGGGTTGCGGGCATACTGGATTCGGACATTCCGGCCCAGCCGACTCAAGCTGATCGCAGCGCAGGGGGCTCTCGCGTCAGATCTGGCAGCCGACTACGAATCCTCAGGAGAGATCGATGGCATCGCGGCATTCGCGACGAGGCGCGTCTGGAGAGTCCTCGACCAGGCTGAGCGCAAGCTCCGCGGGGACCGGTACAAGATTCCTCGGTTCGTGCCGGAGGCCATTCTGTCACGGAGGGACTTCGTCAGCCAGGTTGACATCTATGCCCGAGAGGCGGAAGTCGACCCGGACGAAGCGCTCACCGACGCCGAGCGGTATCTGCGCGAGATAGCGGCAACTCACAGCCCCTATGTCATCGATCTGATCGCCAACGCGATCCATACTCTCTACCGACAGGGATACGGGGAGATCAAGTATGACGCGAATCAGGTGGCAAGGGTGGCCGAGTTGGGTCGTTCCAATCCGGTGATCTTTCTCCCCTCCCATCGGTCCAATCTGGATCGCCTCAGCTTCCAGTTCATGCTCTGGGAGAACGATTTGCCACCCAATCACACGGCCGGAGGCATCAACCTCAACTTCTTTCCAGTCGGCCCCCTCATGCGTCGGACGGGTCTGTTCTTCATCCGGCGATCGTTCCGCGACAACCTCCTCTACAAGATCGTCCTCAAGGCCTATATCGATTTTCTGATCGAGAAACGCTTCCCGATAGAGTGGTACATGGAAGGCGGGAGATCCCGATCCGGAAAGCTGGGACCACCGCGGTACGGCCTCCTTCACTACATCGTCGACTCGCTGCGCAGCGGCAAGGCCGAAGACGTGCAGTTGATCCCGGTCTCAATCGTCTACGACCAGATACAGGACGTGCCCGACTACACCCGCGAGGCCCAGGGACGCACCAAGGAGAAGGAGTCCATTGGATGGCTGTTCAGGGCCGTCCGCTCGCTACGTCGACACCACGGCGACATCCACATCCGATTGGGCGAACCCATATCGGTGGCGTCCGTGCTGGGCTCGATCGACCAAGGGGAAGCGGTGACGATCGGGCTGCAGAAGCTCGCATTCGAGGTCATGTATCGAATTGGGACCGTGACACCGATTACGCCCACTGCCGTTGTCAGTATCGTCCTTCTGGCAGCAAGGGGGTCGGCCCGAACCGCCGACGATCTTGCCGATGCAAGCAGCCGTCTCATGGATTTCACAACAGCGCGCGATCTGCCCCTGACGGCGAAGCCCGACCTCTCCGACCCGGAGGTCGTCACCGTGATCCTCGACTCGCTCTCGGAACACGGAAACGTGTCCAGTCATGAGGCACTGGGGAGAGTCGTCTACTGGCTCGACGACGAGCAGATGATCCGACTCTCCTACTACCGCAACGTCATAGTTCACTTCTTCCTGAACAGAGCGATTGCCGAGATGGCCCTCACCTCCCTCATCGACGAAGGAGAACGCGACGCGGAAGTCGTCGAGAAACGGATGCTGTCTCTGAGAGACCTCTTCAAATACGAGTTTTTCTTCCCCGAAAAAGAACAGTTTCTCGAGGATCTCTCCAATGATATTGCGCTCGACGTCCCGGATTGGCCTTCGATTCTGCCGGCAACGGGTGCCCTCGGAGTCATCGCCAAGATGGGCGACCCGGTCGCCTACTGGGCCGTTCTCCCCTTTCTCGATGCCTATCAAATCGTTGGAGACGAGCTCGAAGGACTCACGGGATCGTTCGACGAGAAGAAGTTTCTCAAGGCATGTCTGGCGAGGGCTCGGATGTATCGCATCGAGGAGCGGCTCTTCTCCGGGGAGAGCGCCAGCCAGGTTTTGTTCAAATCGGCTCTGGCACTCGCGAGAAACCGGGACCTGATAGACGACGAGCCACAAGTTGGCGAGCGGCGGTCGAGGTTCGCCTCCGAAGTGAGAAAAGCGAGGTCGCTTGCTGCCTCAGGTCTCTAGTGCTGTCGCTCGGTTGGGGTCAGCCGTCCTTGTTGAAGCGACGATGGGCCTCGGCGATCATCTCAGCTGAGGTCTTTGGCCGTACTTCTTCTACTTCGATGTCCGGCAAGCTCGCCGACTCTTCAGAGGGGTCAAATCCGATGGCCTTCGCCAGTTCGTCCGCATCGACCGGTGCAGGCTCGACAGGAGGAGGAGAAGGAGGGGCGGGTCTACGTTGGCGGGGACGTGGTGCCGGGGGAGGCATCGGCGGCGTCGTCGGCTGGTTTTGCTGCTCGGACGGGTCCCTTTGAGACCCGAAGGCGTCTTCCACAGTGACGCGACGGCTGCGTCTCCGGATGGAGCGTCCGGCAAACAACAAGATGAGCGGTATGAAAAAGCTCGACCCGAAGAAAGCCAGGATGTCACCCAGTGGGGTGCCCCCGACATTGACGAAACGCGACACGAAGTAGAGAACAATCCAGACCGATCCGATCCCGGAAAGAATTCTCCCTAGACGAGCCCGTCCGTCACTATCTGCCATGACCTCATTCAACCATCAGTGACGGGTGATAGCGACGCGAAGTCGCCATCCGGCAAGAATCAGCAGCACCGCGGCATAGAGGAACAGAACCCCGAGCTCCGGAAGGATATCGACTGTGGTCCCTCCGCGTCTCACCAGTTCGGCGAATGCGTCGAGGGCCCAGGCATGTGGGGTCAGGTGCGCCACCCTTTGCATGGTTGGCCCAAACAGTTCCAGGGGCAGCATCGATCCGCCCAGAGCCGCCAAACCAATGCTGAGCATCACTCCGACACCGCTTGCCTGCTGATCATTCTTGAAGGTTGCCCCCAGGAGGATGCCGGCACCTGCGCCAACCGCCGAGAAGGTAACAAGAATCAGAAATGCTCCAACAGGGTCGCCCCAATTAACCCTGAAGATCAAGAACGTGAGCACCATTATGTAGAGCCCCTGCACCATCGCCACGCCGAACCTGCCGACGCTCTCGCCGACAACGATCGTGCCTATCGACGTCGGGGTGGACAGCATTCTCTGGCTGATGCCGAGCTGACGGGTGAGTATCAGAGCGGCGGATCCGGCAAGAGCAGTCAGGAATACAAAGAGCACGAGCTGCTGGGCTGCCCCCATATCGAACTGGCCGAGGGTGTCGGGAAACAGTGCTTCACCGAGAGCGGAGACCTCGACCTCGATACCGTTGTTGCTGTCAGCAATGCCTGACGCCACTGCCAGTGCTTGCTCGAATGGAGTCTCTGTTTCAGCGGAGGTGAACTGGGCGGCTCCGACCGGTTTCATGACACCGGCGACGGCAGAGCCGACTATCGACTGGAGCTGGGGCCCGAACCCGTCGGGCCTGGAAACAAACC
Source organism: Acidimicrobiia bacterium (assembly GCA_036446835.1). Taxonomy (GTDB): domain Bacteria; phylum Actinomycetota; class Acidimicrobiia; order Spongiisociales; family ZC4RG35; genus SZUA-217. The sequence continues at coordinate 10,212 of JAZFTT010000059.1, read as the reverse complement.
CCATCTTCACGACCTCTCCTTGTCCCGCCCTTTGGTCCATGTCGGCAGGCAGGAACACCCCTGCCTGAACACTTCCAAGCTCGACTGCGGAGAGAAGATCACCCTCGGTCTCATACGGGAACACGTCGATCCCATCAATCGCCTTGATCTCCGCGACCACATTCCGGGCGATCTGACCGTCATCGGCCGAGAAGAGACCAACGGCGGGGTCGACGCCACCCCCGAACTGGGCCCCGATCAGGAGAATGATCCCTATCGGGAAGATGAAGACAAAGAAGATGTTGGACCGCTCCCGCAGCATTCGTCTGATGTTGGAGACACCGATGGCGAGAACCCTCATCGCTCCAGCCTCCTCCGAAGCAGAACCAAGCCGATCAAACCCGTGACTCCGGCAAAAACGAGCAGCGCTCCGGTTGCCGGTAGAGCGGCTGTCCATGGCGCCGTGTCGGCGAGATCCGCAAGCCCGCGCATGAACCACGCATGAGGTGTCAGAAAGGTCAGCTTGGAGAGAAGGTCATCACCCTGGCCGAGTGGAAAGAACACTCCTCCCAACATCCCGAGGACCACAGCGATGATCGCCCCCATGTTGCCGGCGCCTTCAGGTGTCTTCGCAGCCGAGGCCACCAAACCCATGATCCCGACAGCAGAGAGAACACCGGCTACCACGAGGAGAGCCACGCCGAAGGGTGCTCCCCAGTCGGCGTTCAGAAGAAAGGGGACCGAAGTCGCCACCACCAGGGTTGTCATCGAGATGACCCCGAGAAGAAAGGCAAGGATGGCCTTGCCGCCCACAACCGATAACCGGCCTATCGGAGCCGCCTTGAGCCGCGCCAGTGTTCCATCGCGCTCTTCCTCGAGCAGACCGAGAACTCCGAACTGCACCGTGAAGAAGAGAAAGAAGATCGCCATGGCGGCGGAGAAATAGGTGGTGCCATCCAACTGTTTGGTTGCCGCCGATACATCCTCCAGTTGATAGGAGAACGCGGCTGACGACGGATCGCCGGAAAGAGAGCCGACAAACTGGGGAGTGACCTGTGACGAAGTCACTATCGCTGTGGTGGCGATGGCAAGTTGTGTTGCTTCGACACCGATGGAGAACTGTTGGGCTATCGAAGCTGCGATCTGGGTAGACGTGGGGGCATCGATGTCTCCGACGACACGGATGGTTGGGGAGCCGACGGTGACCACCCCCTCACCAAAACCATCCTCTATCAGGTAATAGGCATCAATTCCATCATCTTCGATTGCCCTTTCGGCGGAGGCTTCGTTGGCATAGTTCTCGATTGTGAGAATTCCGTCTGCTTCCACCTCCTCGAGAACGCCACCGAACACCAAGGAGATCTCCGATTGGTCGAGGTCGACCATCCCGTATTCCAGGCCAAGACCTGTCGTCGCATCGAAGACACTGCCGAAAACCAGGTTGAAGACGAAGGCCAGAACCAGTGGTGCGACGATCCCGAAGATGAACGCCGAGCGGTCGCGGACCCGAAGCTTCAGATCCTTGATGGCTATTTGTGCTGCTGCGCTCACTTCAGTCTCGAAGCGCCTTCCCGGTCAGGTGCAGAAAGACGGCCTCGAGGTTGGGCTCGAGCACTTCGACACCGCTGATCGTGCCTCCTGACTCGGTGATGCGGGCGAGGAGCTCTGGCAGATTCGATGAGGCTTCATCGGTGAGGATGTGAAGCTGATGGTCGGACGACGTTGCTTCAGAGACTCCGGCGACCTCTCTGACCGACTTTGCTGCGGCAGCCAGGTCACCAACGCTGCTGATCGTGACCCGGTCCTTCTGGCCCACCATCTCAACCAACTCCCGTCGGGTCCCCTGGGCCTGGATCTTGCCCTCGTCGATGATGGCCACCCGATCACAGAGACGCTCGGCCTCCTCCATGTAATGGGTCGTGTAAAGGACTGCCATGCCCTCGTCGGATAGGCGCTCCACCGACTCGAGAATCGCGTTGCGCGACTGCGGGTCGACACCGACGGTTGGCTCATCGAGGATGAGCAGTTGTGGCTTGTGCAGAAGACCGATCCCGATGTTGAGACGGCGTTTCATCCCACCGGAATACTCGTTGATCAGGTCGTCGGAGCGGTCGGCAAGTCCGATCACTCCCAGAACCTCGTCGGTCCGAGAGGCGAGATCACTGCCACCCATTCCATAGAGTCGTCCGAAGAAAGCCAGATTCTCTCGCGCTGTCAGATCTGGATAGATCGCCAGGTCCTGAGGCACCAACCCGATCTCGCTCTTGCCCGCGGTGGATCGCGTCGAGATGACCTCACCACTCACCCGCACCTCCCCGGCGTCACTCTCGAGAAGACCGGCGATCATCGAGATCGAAGTTGTCTTGCCGGCGCCATTGGGGCCCAGCAAACCGAAGGTTTCGCCTTGGGCGATGGTGAAACTGACACCATCGACGGCAGACAGGTCGCCAAACGCCTTGACCAGTCCTGTGGCCTGGAGAATGTCGGTCAAGCTACCCCTCTCGATCGTCAGCCACGACTCTACCCACGGCGGGACTAGCCGAACCCACCGGTACCCTCTGGCTATGGGCAACTACATCCAGACGGCTTCGGGGCTTCTCCACTGGAGCGACTATGGAGGTAGTGGTGAGGTCATAGTGCTCGTCCATGGTCTTGGGGGGTCGGTGGCCAACTGGGACGCAGTCGGGCCGAGACTTGCCGACATGGGGCGGACGGTCGCGCTGGACCTGCCCGGATTCGGACTCTCTCCCCCCGCAAGAGATTGGGAACTGGATACGCACGTGGGGGCCGTGGAGGCCTTCATCGCCGAGTTTGGTCCGTCGGCCACTCTGGTGGGCAACTCGATGGGCGGTCTGCTTTCCGAGATGGTTGCCTCCCGAGCGCCTGAGACGGTCGACTCGCTCGTCCTCGTAGCGCCGGCAACTCCACCGCGGTTGCCAGATCCGAGGATTCATTGGCCTACAGCACGACGCCTCGCCCTCCAGGCGACTCCGGTAGTAGGTCGGGCCATGTCGCGGCGCTCTCTAAAGTGGCTCACTCCCGAGGAACTCGTGAAGCTGAGCCTGGAGACGATCACACACAAACCCGGCCGGGTGCCAATGTCGCTTGTCGAGGAGTTCGTCAAGCTCGCAGGCGTGAGGATGGAGCTCCCTTGGGCCGAGGCGGCGATACCGGACACCGGAAGATCCATTGCACGTATGTTTCGCAAACCCTCCTCGTTTGTCACCATGATCAGAGGTATCAAAACACCGACTCTCGTGGTTCACGGTCTCGAAGATCGCATCGTGTCTCCAACTGCGGTCGAGTGGCTGTGCTCGCTGAGACCGGACTGGCAATTTGTCCAGATGGAGGACACCGGCCACGTCCCCCAGCTCGATGCGCCGATCCGGTTCCTGGACACGATTGCCCCATGGCTTCAGGCCTCGCTGAAACACGAAATCACGGCCTAACTAACCTGACGGTCATGGCAGGAGAACTCGGCGAGACCATAGGTGACGAATACGTTCACCAGTTGCCCGATGCCGACCCCATCGAAACCACAGAGTGGATCGAATCACTCGACGCGGTAGTCGAGGCTCACGGACCTGTTCGGGCCCGGTTTCTCCTGGCCAAGCTGCTTGAGCGAGCTCACAAGAAGCGTCTCGGGGTTCCCGGAGCTGTCACCACTCCGTACATCAACACCATCCCGCCCGAGGAACAGCCCGACTTCCCCGGCGATGAGCATCTGGAGCGCCGAATCCGAAGATTCATTCGCTGGAACGCCGCAGTCATGGTGGTCAAGGCCAACCACAGGGAAAAAGGCATCGGCGGTCACCTGTCGACCTTCGCCTCCTCGGCCACTCTCTACGAGATCGGCTTCAACCACTTCTTTCGTGGCAGGAACGCCCCCGGCGGCGGTGACCACGTCTACATACAGGGTCATGCCGCCCCGGGGATATACGCGAGGGCATACCTCGAGGGCCGCTTTGACGAGAAGCATCTCGACAACTTCCGCTTCGAGATCGACGGCGACGGGCTTTCCTCGTATCCGCACCCTCGTCTGATGCCCGAGTTCTGGGAGTACCCGACAGTCTCAATGGGTCTCGGACCGATCAACTCCATCTATCACGCCCGCTTCAACAAGTACCTGCACAATCGTGATCTGGACGACACGTCGGACTCCCGGATCTGGTGTTTCATAGGGGACGGAGAGACCGACGAGCCCGAGACGCTCGGAGCCATCTCGCTGGCCACTCGAGAAGGTCTCGACAATCTCATCTGGGTCATCAATTGCAACCTTCAGCGACTCGACGGCCCCGTCCGGGGCAACGGGCACATCATCACAGAGCTGGAGGCCGGTTTCCGGGGAGCCGGCTGGAATGTCATCAAGGTCATCTGGGGAACCGGGTGGGACCCACTGCTTGCCCAGGACACTGAGGGCGCTCTGGTAGACGTCATGGGCTCCACCGTCGACGGCGAGTACCAGAGGTACAAGGCCGAGGATGGCGGATATGTCCGCGAGCACTTCTTCGGCAAGGACCCCCGCACCAAGGAACTGGTCAGCGACTGGACGGATGATGAGATCTGGGCTCTGCGTCGGGGCGGGCTCGATTTTCGCAAGGTCTACGGCGCCTACAAAGTGGCCACCGAGCTCAACAACGGCAAACCGACCGTCATCCTCGCCAAGACGATCAAGGGCTGGACTCTCGGTCCCGATGTGGAGGGCCGCAACGCGACCCACTCCATCAAGCAGCTGACGAACAAACAGCTACTGGGGCTGCGGGCGACTCTTCACCTCGAAGAAGAGATCCCGATTGACACCCTCGATGGAGACAAGGTGCCCCCCTATTTTCGGCCGGGTCCCGGGACCCCCGAGCACGAGTATCTGCACGCCCGCCGCGAGGAACTCGGCGGGCCTCTCCCGCAGCGTGTTGTCGACCAGGACGTCTCGCTGACTCTCCCCGGAGCTGAAGTATATGAAGATGTCTACGCCGGCTCGGGCAAGGTCGAGGCGTCGACCACCTCCGCCTTCACCCGGCTGCTGCGAAACCTCTCCCGCTCCCCGTCATTTGGAACCCACGTCGTCCCGATCGTCCCCGATGAGGCCAGGACCTTCGGAATGGACTCGCTTTTCCGTGAAATGAAGATTTACGCCTCCAAGGGCCAGCTCTACGAGCCCGTGGACGCCGCCATGATTCTCTCCTACAGCGAAGCTCAGGACGGCCAGATCCTCGAAGAAGGCATCACCGAGTCCGGGTCACTGGCATCGTGGACAGCCGCCGCCACTTCATATGCCACCAGGGGCGTCCCCATGGTCCCGTTCTTCATCTTCTACTCGATGTTCGGATTTCAGCGGGTCGGCGATCTGATCTGGAGCGCCAGCGACGCTCGAGCTCGGGGTTTCCTCCTGGGCGCGACTGCCGGACGCACCACCCTTCAAGGTGAGGGACTGCAACATCAGGATGGGCACAGCCTGATCCTGGCTTCCGCCGTCCCCGTCTGTCAGGCATACGACCCTGCATTTGCTTACGAAGTGGGGACCATCGTCGAATACGGCCTGGAGCGAATGTACGGCGCCGATCCGGCAGACGTTTTCTTCTACCTCACCCTCTACAACGAGATCTATGCACAGCCGGAGAAGCCGGAAGGCGTGGATCGAGGAATCATCGATGGGCTCTACAGGTGGGCGCCTGCGCCGGACGAATTTACGGGCGATCTGAAGATCCTGTTCTCGGGCACGGCCAATCTTGCCGCAAGAGATGCTGCGGCCGACCTGGCCGAGCACTACGGCATCGGGGCGGAGCTCTGGTCGGCAACTTCATACAAGAAACTTCGAGAGGAGGCCCTGACTGTGGAGCGTTGGAACCGGCTTCACCCGGGCGACGAGCCACAGGTACCGCTGGTGACACGTCTCCTCTCTCACACCAGCGGACCCACCCTTGCCGTTAGCGACTTCATTACACTCGTCCCGGATCAGATTGCCCGATGGGTACCGGACGACTTCTCCATACTCGGGACAGACGGTTACGGCCGCTCCGATTCCCGACACGCATTGCGTCGGTTCTTCGAGATCAACGCCGGGCACATCGTGGCGAGTGCACTCTCGGCACTGGCGAGACAAGGCCGTGTCCCGATCTCCACGGTCCGCGATGCCTTCGATCGCTACCACATCGACCCCGAAGCGGTCGACCCGGCCCAGGCTCGCTGATGGCTACATACGACGAGATGGTCGAGGTGGCTCGCGCCAAGATCGAGGAGATTACCCCTGCTCAGGTCTTGAATCGTCTCGACACGATGATCGTCATCGACGTCCGCGAAACCGACGAATACCAGCTCGGAGCCATTCCCGATGCCCGATTTCTCGCTCGCGGCATCCTGGAACGCGACATCGCCACGGTGGTCACCGACAAGAGTGCCGAACTGGTTCTCTACTGCTCGGCAGGGGCGCGATCGGCGCTGGCTGCTGTGGCTCTGACGCAGATGGGTTACCAGCACGTCGTCTCCATGGCCGGTGGGTTTGACAGATGGAAGACCGAGGGTCTGCCGTGGGGCGATCCGACCGGTCTCACACCCGATCAGCGAATCAGGTATGCCCGTCATGTTCGACTTCCCGAGATTGGTGAGACCGGCCAGCTCGAGCTGCTCGGCGCCCGCGTCATACTGGTGGGAGCGGGAGGGTTGGGCTCCCCGGCCGCTCTCTACCTGGCGGCGGCAGGGGTAGGCACCATCGGCATCGTCGATGACGACGTCGTCGACCCCTCCAATCTGCAGCGTCAGGTGCTTCACAACATCGACCGGATCGGCATGCCGAAGGTGGAGTCGGCTCGTGAGACCCTCCTCGCCCTCAACCCCGACGTCAAGGTCGAGATCTACCGGGAGCGTCTCAACGCTGCAAACGCCCTCACGATCATGGCCAACTACGACGTTGTTGTCGACGGGGGTGACAACTTCCAGACCCGGTACCTGGTCAACGACGCTTCGCTTCATCTGCGTGTCCCCGTCGTCCACGGCTCAATCTTCCGATTCGAAGGCCAGGCAGCCGTCTTCACGCCATATGAAGGCCCATGCTATCGCTGTCTCCATCCCGAGCCGCCGCCTCCCGAACTCGCCCCATCTTGCGCCGAAGCCGGTGTCCTTGGAGTCTTGCCCGGTGTCATCGGCTCGATTCAGGCCATGGAGACAATCAAGGTACTGCTCGGAATTGGCGACACACTCGCCGGCCGGTTGCTGGTCTACGACGCCCTGGAGCAAGACTTCATGACCGTTTCCGTCAAGCGAGATCCTGGTTGCCCGGCCTGCTCCGATCCCAGTCGCCCGCCCGCGCTGGTGGACTACGACGAGCTCTGCAGCCCAGCAGGCAATGTTGAGCGAGACACTCCACCTGTCTGAACCACTGCGGCGGTTGATCATCGATCACTGTGTTCTTGCCCTTCCCAACGAGGGTTGCGGTCTGATCGCGTCCGACGAAGACGGTCATGTGGTTGCTGTGTATCCGACGGGCAATCAGGACGAGTCGCCGACCGGGTACACGGTGCCTCCAGAGGAACACTTCGCAGCGTTGGGCGATGCCGAATCGAACGGCTGGAAGCTGTCCGGCGTCTTCCACTCCCATCCCCATGGATCAGCCAAGCCATCCATGGTCGATGTAGCGGCTGCCCTCGATCCGGAGTGGCTTTATCTGGTGATCGGACTTCAGGGAACACCGGAGATTCGGGCCTGGCGAATCCAGCAAGAAGAAATTGAAGAAGTCTCTCTGATCTAGCCGGGGACGCTGGGAGTCAGTCCTGGCGAGAAACCTCGACATTCGTTCGGTCGCCGCGTAGCCGTCTCAATGTGAGCCAAAACGCCAGCAGAACACCGAAGGTCCTGCGCAAGCTGCGAGTGCGAACCCGATCCCAATCACCAGGAATCCCAGGACCGGTTTCAACTAGGCGTCACCAACAATCAGAATTCCGGTCATTCCAGCACCATCACTATCCCCGTGGAATGTGCAGAAGAATACATACTCGCCGGGCTCGTCGTAGTTGATCACGGCTTCGTCACCATCGTGCTGCTCGAGACTTCCGAACACATCCTCGGTGGACCACGAGCCGTCGCCATCAAGGGCGTTATGTGCGTTGCGTCCGGCACCGACCCAGTTCACCGATCCGCCAACTGGAATGTGGATCTCGGTGTACTCGAATCTGTTATCGAACATGTTCACCGACACGTCGCTGCCCTCGAGAACACCGTTCGTGCCACCATCGTCCGAGCCACACGCCGACAAAACGAGCGAGCCGGCAACCAGGGACAGAATCAGCCGAAGCCTCATCTGCCTCCTTTCCCAAAAAGGCTCTTGAACCATGCCCAGAGAGAAGCAAAGAACAGCGACACCCCTTTAAGTTCTGGGGCTTCGATCGCCTCGGCCTCCTCTTCGGAGGCTGCTTCCAGCTTGGCTTCGAGACATGACACGAAGTCCTCGATGAGCCGCCGAGACATCTCGTTGATCAGACCGGTACGACCAAACTGCGCAGCCGGTCCGGAGAGCTGGATGTTGGCGTCGACCAAAACCCTGGAGCCGTCTTCGTCAGGCTTCACCGAGTACTCGACCTTGACCTGACCGCGAGAGCCACCCTTCTTATCAACGCCCTTGCCTTCAAGGGTCGCCGACATGGCCGTATCGTCCGTCGTCACAGTTGTCTTGCCCTCGAATGTGGCCGTCATCGGGCCGAGCTTCGAAGAGAGCGTTCCCTCGTAGGCCCCGTCCTCGGTCTGACCCGTGAGCTCGGCACCAGGGAGACACTGCGCCACCGATGGGACGTCCTGGAAGAATCGCCACACCACGTCGGGGGAGCTTGCCACTACGAATTCCTGTGAGATTTTCATAATCCTCCTGGAGATGAGTAAGGAAACGCTTGAACCGTAGCGAGTCGCCGGTCTCTATCTCGATGAGAAGCGAGTAGATCAGTGGTGCTGGGTGTCGCCGGACAGGAGCTGGATCGCATGAGGAATCACATCCAACACCGCTTCGAGACTCTCGGTGGCACCACGCGGCGAGCCCGGAACGTTGATGACCAGCGTCGCTCCAATCGAACCGGCCCGTGCCCGGCTCAAGGCCGCCATTGGCGTTTTCTCCAGACCACCGGCCAGCATGGTGTGTACGAGACCGGGTGCTTCCTTCTCGAGCACCGAGGCCGTTGCCTCCGGTGTCACATCTCGATGACTGAAGCCGGTTCCGCCGGTGGTGACCACAAGTTGGGCAGACGACGAAGCATCCTTGATCGCGTTCGCGATCTCGTCGACCTCATCGGCGACAAGCACCCTGTCGACGCTGAACCCCTTTTCGACGAGAAGCATCTCGAGCACAGCGCCCGAGAGGTCCTCGCGCACGCCTGCCGACACACCGTCGCTGACGGTGATGACGACCACAGCCGCAGTGCCTAACCCCACAGTCTCGGGTCGAGGGAGATGCCCCCGGCCAGAACAGTCAGGTAAAAGACCAAGATCACAACGAGCGTCACACCGAGACCGTATGGCCAGGGGGTGATTCGCTCGTCCTCCGGACCTTGGACGGTGGTGGTGCCAGGGGCGGCGGCGAGTGTTGCCAGGAATATCACTGCTGTGAGCGGGAGTGATCGGATCACGAGACTCTCGGTGTCCGGCACGAAAAACGGAATCGCCAGAAACACCGAGGCGACGGCCGGGATAAGGGCAATCCAGAGAGCGAATGTGAGTCTCTTTCGCGCATTCGAAACCAGCCGGCGATGAGGGGTGAATGCGAGGAAGGCAGATGCCGCAGCGAGGGCGATCAGAAGCAGCCCCACACCTCCGCCGGCAGCGATGACCACATCGAGTCCCGGTGGAGCGTCGAGGGTCGCGTATGCGAGGGCGAGTTGACTATCACCGTCAAAGGGCAACATGATCGCCTGGCCCATGGCCTGGCGAAGGACGTGAACAACCATCCACAGAAACGTCAAGCGTGGGATGCCATGACCGCGCTGGGTCGGGTAGGCAAAGAGGGCGATGAACCCCACGATCAGACAGAGGAGAAATCCTCCTGCCCACACCACATCGGTTGCTCCCGTGACTTCGACGCGGTTGTTGTAGAGGACCGCATCGCCACCGAGGATCTCTGCGAGCAGACCATCGCCAAAATCGTCGAGGAACTGAGCGATGACAATGCCGAGAGTGGAGCCGAGGGCAGCGGCAATCACCAGCGACCGCCCGATACGTATCACCGGCCTGGGAGCATCTGTCTCCGTTGTTGACGTCTCA
>JAZFTT010000058.1:0-4468 GCA_036446835.1 Acidimicrobiia bacterium | reverse complement strand
CCCTCCATGGGTCTCGCCCCGGTTTTGGTCGCCCAGAACTTCGAGATCATCGATCAGATCAACAAGGCCGGGACGACGGTGTTCATGGTGGAGCAGAACGCCAACATGGCACTCTCGATTGCCGATCGCGGTTATGTGCTTCAGACCGGCCAGATAGTGCTCAGCGATACCGCGGAGGGACTGCTCAACAATCCCCAGATGCGCCAGGCATACCTGGGCGAGGTCTAGACACCCCCTCGGGTGTCTAGTCGACCTCCTCCTCGTCCTTTGGCAGGATCGTCTCCTGGGTGTCGAAGAGACGCGCCTGTTCGCCCGGCAGCTTTCGACTGATTCTCGCCAGACGCTCCGGCGGCTCAGTCACCTCGATCATCCCCTCGCTGGCTTCCTTCCAGGACTGACCGAGGATCCGGGTGCGCCAGAGATGGCCTGCGAGGATCCGAATCGCCGCTGTCACCGGCACGGCCACCAGAACACCGAGAAGACCGGCCACCGACCCACCAATCACCAACGCCAGGACGATCACCAGCGGCGAGAGGTGGACCCGGGTCCGCTGCACCATCGGGGTGATGAGGTGATTGTCGATCTGTTGAACGAGCACCATGATCACAATCGCCCACACCGCTTGCCAGGGGTCTCCGCTGAGCAGTGCCACCAGAGCAGCGAGGGCGCCACCGACGATCGGGCCGAGAAACGGGATCAGGTTGAGAAACCCTGAGATGATCCCAATGAGCAGCCAGAACGGAAGATCGATGATCCACATGCCGAAGCTGGACATGATCCCCACGATCACGGCCACCAGCAACTGGCCTCTGACGAAGGAGCCCAGCGCCCCTCCAACCTCTCCACCAACGTAGGCAACCTCTTCCTGATGCTTCGGCGGGGTGAGGCCAATCATGTTCGTCTTGAAGTTGTCAAGATCGATCAAGACGTAGATTGCAAGGACCGGCGCAAGACCAACGACGACTACCAGCTCCGTCACTCCCCTGATCACCTGACCTGCTCCCGCCCCAAATCCAAGCAGGAGATTCTGGATCGTTTCCTGGTTGGCCGGGTCGTTGAGCCATTCCTCGATCGCCTCCTGGCTCAATAGCTCATCGACATCGAGGCCAATGCGTGCTCCGGTCTCCCTGAGCCAGTTGATCACCTCGAGATAGAGATCGGGGAGCTGCTGGGCGAATGCGACAGCTTGTTCCTGCACCAACGGGAAGATCAGTGCGGTGGCGGCAACGATGAAGGCGGCCAGACCGAGAAACGCCAGAATCGCGCCCGCAATCCGAGGTATTCGAATTCGCTCGAATGCCCCAACCACGGGCTCGAGAAGGAAAACCAGGCCGGCGGCGAACACAACCGGAAGCCAAATGACCCGGACCGAGTCGGCAACGATGAGCGCCACATACCCGAGTACCACCAACCCAACGACAATCCAAACGATGAGGGCAGCTTGTTTGAGCCGGTCGGAGGGCACGATCCGCGAAGTGTAACTATTCGTGGGTGACGGATAGCGAGCTCCCCGATGGCACCGATATCACCCATCCGTCCCCCGGTGTTGGCCCTTTCCAACCATCGGACAGTTGCTGCCAGGTCTCGGGCACGACCGCCGTACCGACAACCCGAACGGCGACACCGTCGGGAACAATCAACTGAAACTCTCCCGAGATCGTCGCCGGTGTCAACTGTGAGACAAGCCCCAACCTGACCACGCCGTCACCGCCCAACTGCAATTCGGTGACTTGGAGAGCGCTGAGGTCGGCGTCGATTTCCCCTTGGAGAGCGAGCGTCCACATCGGCGATGGCGAGAGCACGATGTTCCAGCCGACAAATGCGTAAAAACCGGGGTCTGACGGAGGCTGGAGAATGACTGATATCGAAGACTCCCCAACCTGCTCGATCGCCTCGGGAATCCCGATCTCGCCGCCAAGCCGTACCGGCTCCACCTGGTAGAGAAACTCGCCTCCGGAGGCGATCCGGACGACCCCGACGATTTGTGCCGTGAGGGATGCTGTGGGTGAACCTTCAGCCGGGCCGATGAGCCGTGAAGACGACGACGGCATCGCCGGCCATCCTTGAAGATGGCCGGCGAGAAGAGCGAGCAACACTGCCGTTGCCAAGAGAGGAACCAGCCCGGCGACCCTCACCCGGCCAACACGCCACCGACGAGCAAGGAGGGCCACCACGATGACGATGAGCCAGACGGGCCACCACGCCGCCAGGTCGAGAACCAGCGACTGGCTCAAGATGCCCATCGCGGTGACTGCGAGCATCCCAGTGAGGACACCCATAGGAAGAAGCCAGAGTCTCGGCACACCGCGGCCGGAACCCGCGGCCCGATGGGTCATTCTTCGTAGCCGGTTCCGAGAATCATGACCACGTCGGCACCTGGTGCCAAACTGTCGTCGGGGAGGGGCTCGACAAGAGCATCCGGTAGGAATTCGAGAAGCTCATTGGCCTCAGCCGAGAAACTCTCCCGATACCACAGTCGGGATGGATCCTGCTCGGGTTCGTGGTCATCGGCGGGCAGTGTTTGATAACCGGCGTCGTCGAGCTGTTGGGTCATCCGCCCCGCCGCTCCCGAAAGCCCCATCGAGTTGAGAACGACAACACGCACCTCTTCGGGTGGACGTACCGGCACTGTCGTCGAGCTTGGGGTCGTCGACGTCGATGAGGTGGAAGATGTAGACCCTTCAGATGTGGTTGTCGCCTGCCCGGCGCTGGTCGAAGTCGCCCCTGTATCAGCTGTGGTGGTCGAAGCAGACCCTTCGTCATCGGCAATGAGGAACAGAACAAGGAAGACTGCGGCGCCAACGAGAATGATGCCAAGAATCATCATGGCAAGGTCCCGATAGAAGGCACTCCCACCGTCTGACGCGTGTCGTCCCCTGTCGGTCATCAGATTGCAACTTCCCTCTCCACCGGAACATCCACAATTCCGCGTACACGTTTAACGGTAAGCGGGTCGTAAGCCAAAGCCGAGGTGCGAACGATCAGGCGACGCAGCCTCTCGTAGTAGACGGCAGAGGTCAGACCGAGGCTGAACTCGATTGCCTTGTCCTTGCCACCAGGTTGTTGCCACCAGACGCGCTCGAAATCGAGAATCGCCTTATCCAAAGAACTCAACATCACCGGCAGCGTATTTCGGCCACGCAACAAGCTCGCGGATTTGCCGAAATCGCGTTCCTGAGGCAGCACGCGTCTTTCCGAAAAGGGGGCCCACTCTCAGCGCGCCAGAATGGCTCTCAGCCCCGACCCAGGGCCCGTCGTGCCCGCACTCTGATGCGCCTCTCCTGGTCGCGAGCTGCCTGCCGTGCTGCGTCCTCCAGTGATTGCTCCCCTTCTTGGGGATCATGCTCCCGGCGACGTTGCAGCACCCAAAGGAACAGATCCCCTTCGGTGGAACCCGCTTCGAGTTCGAGCAACCTCTCCCACCGGATCGCTTCGACGGCCGGTAGGTAAACCCGGTCATACCAATCTGCTGCGACCTCGTGTGGCTCCAACACCATGCCGCGTTCCATCATCAGGTCGTAGCCGTGCGCTTTGACAACGTCGAGCAACTCGTCGAATCGCTGAGGACGGGTGAAATCAATTCGCGCCATCGGGCGGGAGCGCTCCAGCCCGCTTTGCTGCATGAACCGCCGAGCCTGCTCGATGTAGAAAATCTTCTCGAAATCGACGTTTTCGTCGATCTCGATGTCGGTATGGATCTGGGTCACCTCAGCGTCAATGAACTCGGCGCCTTTCTGTTTGGCGAGCGCCACCCGATGATTGCCGTCGATCACGAAGTAGACGTCGTTGACTTGATATACCGAAATCGGAGGGAACCCCAGCGTCGGGAAGGCTCGTTCGAGGCGTTCCCAGCGCTCTCTGATCTGAGGGGTTCGGGGCAGAAAATCCCGGTCGAAGTCATCGGACCGATCAACCGTTCCGACGATCCTGGCAACCTCGATGGTCTGCAAGCCGGCGTAGGACTGCTCGAAGAGCTGAAGTCGGGCACGCAGGTCGTTGAAGGACAGCAGAGGCGCGGGCTCCGAGCCTCTTACCACCCTCGCAAGCCGGCGATAGGTCTCCTTGCGTTGAGCCTTGGAGAAGGATGACGAGAAGGTCATGGCTCGATCTCCAAGAGACGATGAGGTATCACGTTCACGATGCGAGTACGGCCAACGATGCGGTCGGGTCGCGACTTCCCATGTGGGTGGATGTGACCATGGAGCATGAGCTGCGGCTGGAGCTGTTCGATGAGTCTATGGAAAGCCGCAAAGCCACGGTGTGGCCCGTCATCTTCGTCGCCGCAGTCCAGCGGCGGTGAATGAGCAATCACTACGTCTACTGACCTCCGGTCCCCCCATTGGCGGATCCGCACACGCCGTGTCAGTCGGCGCACTCGACGTCGCATCTCAGCCTGAGTGAACTGGTTGTCGCCATCGTTGTAGCGAATCGAGCCGCCCAAGCCGGCTATGCGCACGCCCGCCTCGTC
>JAZFTT010000057.1:0-2423 GCA_036446835.1 Acidimicrobiia bacterium | reverse complement strand
CTATGTGCGCTCCGGTCGCGACCAGTTACAGATCGGGGACATCACGAGGACCATCTCCAACTTCGAAAAGCTCGTGACGCGGTTTCTGGCCCTCCGTCAAGAAGGGTGACGTCGCTGATGGGCGGTGCCTTCCGAACTCCTGACCTAGGCCTCTGAGCCGCCCAGGGTGCCGTCATGTTCGGTTTCGGTTGCCCTGGAAAGAGCCAGGACTTGGTGGTCGGGCTGGGGAGATTTGAACTCCCGACCTCGTGACCCCCAGTCACGAACCCGGGGGTACAAGCCAATCCAACCCTGTTCAAGGGTGACTAAACAAAGGTGGGTTGACCTGGGGGTTTAACCCTCACCCTTCGCTTTTTTCGCTTTGACCTGGGGAACCGCCGACACTGATCCCGTCTGCCGCAATTGGCGTATAAGCGACAGTTTCATCTGGATCAACGACGAGGGCGATGAGTTCTGCCAGTTCCGGCAAAGCGACGCCATGGAAAAGGGGTGGAGCGCCCTGGGTTTGATGGAGACTGTTTCTATTGGTTTCCAACCGGTTGCTTGATGCTCCTTTCGGCATCGTAGGTGTCTTCGTATTCGGCCGGGGGGACGTCGTCGAGGTGGCTGTGGAGCCGCTGGTTGTTGAACCAGTGCACCCACGCCAGAGTGGCTAGTTCGACGTCTTCGATCGTCTTCCACGGCCCCTGGTCCGGCCCGTAGATCAACTCGGCCTTGTAGAGACTGTTCGTTGATTCCGCCAGAGCATTGTCATAGGAGTCGCCAACCGAGCCGATTGACGGCACCGCCCCGATCTCTTCGAGACGTTCCCCATACCGGATGCTCGTATATTGGGACCCGGCATCGGAATGAGCGACCAGGCCTTCGAGGCGGGTGCCTCTCGACCAGCGGGCCATCTCCAACGCGTCGAGGACCATCGCGGTGCGCATATGCGCTGCGACCCGCCAGCCGACGATCCTCCGTGAGAACGCGTCGACGATGAAACACACATACGCCACGCCCTGCCACGTCGACACAAAGGTCAGATCCGTAACCCACAAACGGTTCGGACGATCGGCGGTGAAGTCCCGCTCCACCAAGTCCGCAGGCCGTGAGGCTTGTTCGTCGGGGACGGTGGTGCGGACCCGCCTGCTGCGTGACACGCCTCGGATGTCGAGCCGCCGCATCAGACGAGCGGTCTGGTCACGGCCGATGTCATGGCCGGCACGGCGTGCCGCCTTCCACAGTTTGTGGGCCCCATACACCTTCCGGTTCGAGATCCAGATCGCCAACAAGATCGGCATCATCACCGCATCCCTGATCGCACGAGCCGACAGAGGCCGCTTCTTGTTGTCGTAGTACGTCGATGAGGCCACCTGCAACGTCTCACAGATAGGCTCGACCCCAAAGTCGTCACGATTCTCGTCAATGAACTTCGTCATCACTTCTGTGGGCGGTCGAGCTCCGCCGCGAAGAAAGCCGA
Organism: Acidimicrobiia bacterium; assembly: GCA_036446835.1. GTDB lineage: Bacteria > Actinomycetota > Acidimicrobiia > Spongiisociales > ZC4RG35 > SZUA-217. Next base: position 961 of record JAZFTT010000057.1, on the reverse strand, counting down.
AGCCCGCTTCAAGATCTCGTTCGCCCGCCGCAGCTCACGGTTCTCCTGCTCGAGGCGCTTCATCTTCTCCCGATCAGCCGTCGAGATCCCCGCAGCGTCACCCGAGTCGACGCCGGCCTGGCGCACCCACAGCCGAACGGATTCAACTCCGTAACCGAGCTGATCGGCGACCCGCTTCACCGTGCCTTGCGACGTTCCAATCTCCTTACGGAGCTGACGGACCAGACGCACCGCCTGACCCTTCTCCTCAGGCGAATACCGACGCGTGGTCGGCTTCCCCGATGTGGTCTCTATTGACATAACTCTCATCCTCGCTTCCAAGGCCAAGAGTCTCCACTATTCCCAGGGCGAACCACGATGAGCCCGATACCTCGAGCGGCCACCATTACGGGCCAGTTCTCTGCTGATCGTCGACCCAGCCCGACCAAGACGGACTCCGATCGAACGTAACGAGTCGCCGGCAGCGACACCCCGAGAAATCTCCTCACGCTCATCAAAAGACAAGTGTCGAAGCGACCGTCTCCGGACCCGAGGACGCACCCCACCCCACGATTCGACAAACGCACGGATCGACCCAGCAGACCGACCCAGATCACGTCCAATCAACCTGTTCGCATCCCCCGCCTGCCACCGATCCCAAACCTCGATCACCTCAGCGTCAGTGAATCTGACCACAACAACCTCCTCGATAAGAGACAACACTCTCACCAACAGGTGTTGCATTCACCCCCAGAAACCACAGGCATTATGTGCAGGTGACCTAGGCGGACATAAGTACCGTTATTTGCGGGTGGCTGGGGCTGGGCGACGCCTATCGTTGGTTTAGCATGGTTGCTGAGGCAGAACTTGAAGCCACGGACGCTGGAGTCGTGCCCGTAAGTCAGGGTTGGTTTGTTCTGAACGCCCACGACGCACGTTGGAATGAGAAGCCGGGACAGGGGTTTAGCTTGCCTCTGACCGG
>JAZFTT010000056.1:0-9710 GCA_036446835.1 Acidimicrobiia bacterium | reverse complement strand
GTTACCCCCTTTCGCTCGCGCTCATCGCGGATCTGCGCGGACTCCAAAGCGCTGACTTCTCCCCGCGCAGCGGCGAGGGCACCCTCGGACGAAAGAGCGTTCTGGGTGGCAACGGCACGTTCTTCGTCTTCAAGCCGACGGAACCTCGACTCGGCGGTATCGGCCACCGACACCGCCTCCCGGCGATCCCCACCGATGGAGAGGAGCTCCGCGCTGATGGCTTGTTTCTCGTTCTCGAGGTCATCGCGCCGCTCGACCACAGCCTCACGCCGGCCGGTGACGGCGCGACGGCGCTCACTGGCGACTGAGCCGACGCTTCGAAGACGCTCGATAGTCGTTTCCAGCAACGCACCAGCGGAAGTGTCGCGATCGAGGTCGACTCTCACCTGACCGGCTGTTTCGGTGAGAGCAGCCATCCGGGCGGACAGATCTTCGACCCTCCGACGATCAACGTCGAGGTCTTCGTGAAGCCGGGACTTTTCTGAGGTAGCGATTGTGAGATCTCGATCGTGACAGGCCAGAGCTTTACCACCTTGATAGAGCCGGAGAGCCTTCACTTCACCCTTCAGGCCATCGTATCGCTCGGCGGCGCGCGCCTGTCGCCGGAGGGGGCGCATCTGACGTTCAATCTCGCCAAGGAGGTCGTGCAGACGAACAAGATCCTCATCCGTTCTCTCCAACCGTCGCTCGGAGCGTTCCTTGCGTCGACGGTGTTTGAGGATTCCGGCTGCCTCCTCGATAACCGCACGGTGCTCCTCGGGTGAGGCGTTGAGCACGGTGCCGATCTCGCCCTGGCCGATGATCACATGCTGGTGACGCCCGACACCGGAATCGGAGAGCAAATCCTGGATGTCGAGAAGACGACAATTGACACCGTTGAGCTCGTAATCGCTCGAGCCATCTCGATAGAGCCGCCTCGTGATCGAGACCTCGTCGAGATCGAGGTCGATCATCCGCTCGGCGTTATCCACGACCAGGGTCACTTCGGCTCTACCCAGCGAAGGACGGGTAGCCGTGCCGGCGAAGATGACATCCTCCATCTTCTGGGTGCGGAGAGTCTTGGTGGACTGCGTGCCCAGGACCCATGACAGAGCATCGACGAGATTGGACTTACCTGAGCCGTTGGGGCCGACGACGACCGTCACCCCCGGACGGAACTCGAGACGCGTGCGGTCGGCAAACGACTTGAATCCTGTGAGTTTTAGTGACTTCAGATACACAGCTGACTACCTGGCTAATGACACGTCTGTGATTGCCCGGTCAGGCTAACGAAAACCGGTTGTTTAGCCGGTTATTGCCGCATTGGGATGGATGAAGAAGTCGGTAAGGGTCACATCGGGTTGGGCCGCCTCCGACTCGACCCCACTGACGGCCGACATAGACGGGCCGGCCCATGCCCACGCGATCAGACGGTCAAGAGCATCGGTTTCTCCCTGAGCAAACAACTCGACCCTCCCGTCCGGTAGATTGCGCACCCACCCAGCCAGGTCGAGCGATCGGGCAACACTCCGACACGACTGTCGATAGCCGACTTCCTGGACCCTGCCGCTGATCCACGCATGGACGGCTCTCTGGGTCATGGTTTCTGGCATCGGGGACAGAAATGGGTTGATCGTGCCCTGACCACGATCCTCTGGACAGGTGTACCACATCTGAGACATGGCTCATCGGTCCTCGCATAGACACCGAGACGGTCCAGGTTGTCACCGGCCTGGCCGTCGGGAAGCAGGTAGGCCAGATCGTCGAGAGTCGTTCCTCCACTATCGATCGCCTCAGACAGAACCCTGCGTATGGCCTCGAGCAACCCGGCGACTTCGGTTGCCTCGAGGTCTCCACCCGGTGTCAGAGGATGGATCCTGGCGAGATGAAGGGCTTCGTCGGCATAGATGTTGCCGAGGCCGGCTATCGGCCTCTGGTCCAGAAGGAGAGCCTTGATGGGAGCGGTTCGACCCTTCAGAGTCTTCATCAGAGTCGGGACACTCGGGGGATCCAGCCAGGCATCGGGGCCGAGTCTGGAAAGATTGAAGTCTGCAAGCTCATCCTCATCGAACACCGCGATGAAGCCAAAGGTCCGGGGATCGATGAAGCTGATCTCGGCGCCATTGTCGAGTATCGCCACAAAGTGGGTGTGTGGAACCTCTTCGGTATTGCCAGCGTCTGTGCCGGCGGCAATGCTGAAGCGTCCCGACATTCCCAGATGGGCGACCATCGTGTAGCCGTCATCCAAACCGACGACCAGAAACTTGCCGCGCCGACCGACCGAATCCACCCGTCTCCCCGACAGTCGAGACTCGATCTCACCCGTCGTTGCGTTATAGCGGGCGGTGCGGTCATGAGTCACCCGAACACTCTGAAGCCTCCTACCCACCATGGCTTTCTCAAGATGCCGTCTTGTGATTTCGACTTCGGGTAGTTCGGGCAGAGATGCCTCCATTGAGGGCCGGATTACGGTACCCATCCCCATGCAGATAGTCCCGCGCCAATTTGGCCAGGTACTTGGCGACGCTCTCAACAGTCTGGCCAGAACCTGGAAACCTCTCGCCTCCACGGCCCTCATCGTCTTTATACCCGTCGGCGTCCTGACATTTCTCGCCTTCCGGATCACGGGTGCGATCGACTTTCTCGAGCTTGTGTTCAGCGACCCTGCGGCCCTCAACAATCTTCCACCCGATGTGTTCCTCGAGATCTCACAACCGTTCATACGTGCGGTTGCCATCGCCGTGGTGCTCCAGTCGGTCGCCACACTCTTCGTGTATCTAACCGTCCACCACATTGTTGCCTCGGACATGTCCGGGCGGCCAGTCTCGGGTCGAGCGGCGAGACGGCATGCGTTGGGGCGCATGGTGGTTGGTTTTGTCGCCGCACTCGTCGCCCTCATCGTGATCGGAGCGATCATGGGTCTGGGCCTGGTGATCTGGCTTGTCCCGTTCGTGCTCGTCGGCACTCCCAACGCCACAAGCAGGTGGGTGGCTGTGGTCCTCCTAATGGCATTCGTCGGCCCCGGCATCTGGGTTCTCATCTCCTTCTCCATGACGACCCCGGTGATAGCCATTGAGAAAGCGAGGCCGATCCAAGCCCTGTTACGAAGTATCAGCCTGGTCAAAGGACGATGGTGGCCGACGCTCGGTTTTCTGCTGATAGTTGGTCTTCTGGGATCTGTAGCGATTCAACTGATCCAACTGGTGGCGATTCCGCTATCGGTGGTCGGAGACCTTGGTAGCGGAGTCTCGGTGGTTTCGGCTTTGGGGATTGGGGCCCAGGGACTGATAGTGGCCGCCATCGGCGCCATGTACACGGTGTGGTACGTAGACCTGAGGGCACGCCAGGAGGAGCTCCTCAGCGAAGACCTTCGCTGAGGAAGGCGAGTGCCTCCTCGGCGGCTGACTGCTCGGCAGCCTTCTTCGAGCGCCCCTCACCCGACCCCAATCGATTGCCGTCAACGTAAACAGTCGCCTTGAAGTGACGGCTGTGGTCTGGACCGCTGCCTTCAACCTCGTAAGCCGGTCTTCTGTCGTCGCGGGCGAGGTGCTCTTGGAGCCGGGTCTTGAAGTCCTTTATACCCGGGCTTTTGGCCCGGTCAGCAACCTGGTCGGACCAGAGCGACAGGATGACCTCGCCAACAGCGTCGATTCCAGAGTCGAGATAGACCGCTCCGAGAATCGCTTCAACTCCGTCGGCGAGAATGGAGTCCTTTTCGCGGCCACCCGTTCGCTCCTCTCCGGGAGCAAGCTCGATGTACAACCCGAGGTCCAGCGATCTTGCAATTTCCGCGAGGGCGGGGCCGCTGACGACGGCGGCGCGGACCTTTGCCATCTCCCCCTCTGCCAGATGGGGATACGACTCGTAGAGCAGATCCGTGATGACAAGCTGAAGAACGGCATCACCGAGAAACTCGAGACGCTCGTTGTCGTTGCGAAACGGATCCTCTGAACTGACCGAGCGATGGGTAAGCGCGAGGCGAAGCATTTCAGGGTTCGCAAAGGAGTAGCGCAGCTTGTCCTCAAGAGTCATGCCAACTGTTCGGACAGCCTTCCCGCCAGGTCGCTCTCAGCGCTGTCCCTGGCGAGGGCAAGCGCGTTGGCTATGGCCACCCGGCTCGAGCTGCCATGGGCCACCACAGCCACCGCTTTCACACCGAGAAGCTGTGCACCACCATAGGTTTCGTAATCCAGAATCTCCCAGACTGCCTCCAGAGCGGGAAAGACTTGCTCCTGAACGTCCGGCGACAGCTTCGAAACAGCCTCCAGCAGATATTGGCTGACGAGCTTCGCCGTCCCTTCCGTCGTCTTGAGAAAGACATTGCCGGTGAAGCCATCGGTGACAATGACGTCTGCTTTGTCGGTCGCAATGTCCCGACCTTCGAGATTTCCCACGAAATTGGTCGGGCCGGATTCAAGTAGGTCATAGGCCGCTCGCTCCAAGTCACGCCCCTTCCCCTTCTCCTCCCCGATGGAGAGAAGACCGACGCGGGGATCCTTCACGCCGAACAGCGCCTCGGCCGCCACCGAGCCCATGATCCCGAACTGAGCGAGCTGCTCAGGTTTGACGTCAGTATTGGCGCCGGAGTCCAACACGAGCGTTGGTGTTCCCGGGGTCGGAAATATCGTGGCGATTGCGGGACGCGCAACGCCTTTGATTCGTCCAATGACTATGGCAGCCGCAGCCATAGCTGCTCCTGTCGAACCAGCGGAGACGAACCCGTCCGCGTACCCTTCTGCGACAAGTTTTGCGACGACGTTTATTGACGCCTCGGGCTTTCTTCTGAGCGCCCGGCCGGGCTCGTCTCCCATGGCGATGACGTCAGCGGCATCAACAATCGGGAGAAGGGTGTCGTGCTTGGATAGCTCGACCTCGAGCGTCTGGTGATCGCCTACCAGCACCACATCCACACCGTCGCGTGCCGCCTCAACCGCACCGGCAACGGTCTCAGATGGGGCGTGGTCGCCCCCCATGGCGTCGAGGGCGATGCGGGCCAATTCTCCTAGTGCTCCCCGGGCATTTAATCAGTATCGAGCACTTCGCGGCCGGCGTAGGTACCGCACTCGCGACAGGCGCGGTGAGGAAGCTTCGGCTTGCCACACTGCTCGCACGCCACACTGGCTGGAGCCGAGATTTTCCAGGCCGCCTTGCGCTGACGGGTTCGTGAGCGCGACATCTTCTTCTTGGGCACCGCCATGTCGGGCACTCCTTGGTTTCTCAGGGTTCGAATAAGTCTTTCAGGACGGCGAAGGGAGAGCCAGAGTCCTCTCCATGCCCGTCACAGGGGTCACTATTCAAGTCGGTTCCACAGATTGGGCAAAGTCCCTTGCAGTCTTCTTGGCAAAGTGGGGTCGCCGGAATGCTCAACGCCAACTCATCGGTGGCAGCGCTCCCAACATCGATCTGCTTGTCGACGATTGCGTAGCCATCCTCATCCGGCGTCGCCGAGAAGTGCTGCAAGCTCTCCGTCTCCAGTTGACACTCCCACTCCGTGAGACAACGGACACATGTGAGACGGGCATTCGCAACCACCCGAAACCTGGCCTGGACGCCGTCGATCGTCCCGGTAACCACACCGGTGACCGCAATAGGACCTTTGACCGTTGAATCACCCAGCCGAAGGGAAACGTCGCGAGTCCCGGCGAAGCTTCGTTCCTTCTCCAGGTGTCCGGCCAGGTCACCAATGCTGATGACCAAGTCGGCGCTCATGTCAGATCGGGACTTCGGGTGGACGGGGTCTCGCCTGGTGGAGTTCGTTTCGCGCGGCCTGACACTGGGCCATTATGTCTTCGAGGAGTCCCTCGACGCGCTGCAACTTCTTCTCGATCTCGTCTTCGGTCTCCAGTCGGAGACGCCGGGCGTCACCTTCGGCCCGGCGGACGAGGATGTTGGCCTCCTCCACTGCCTCGGCGACGATGTTTGAATCCGAGACCATCTCGTCTGCTTCGGTCCGGGCCTTCTCCATGATCTCCCGGGCTTTCTCATTCGTCCGAGAAATGAACGCCTCGCGCTCGCGGACCATCCAGCGGGCCGCTCGCAGCTCGTCTGGAAGGCTTTCCCGAAGCTTCTCGAGAAGACCGAGATGTGCATCCCGATCGACAAGGGCATTGGACGACAATGGCATCGTCTTCGCCTCGTGGAGATGGACCATCAGGTCATCAATGATGTCGAGAATGTCGGATGGCTCCGGACGGCCAGAGACGTCTACTACAACCTCGGCGCCGATATCTATCTGTGTGTCCTGGGTCATGACAACCGCTCCTTCAGTGCGTTCTCCACCACGTCGGGGACCAGACCGCTCATCGATCCACCGAGCCTTGCAACCTCCTTGACCAGCGTCGAAGAAATAAACCCGTGCTCCGGGTGGGCGGGCATGAACACCGTCTCCATCCCGGTCAGATGTCTGTTCATCTGAGCCATCTGATTCTCATACTCATAATCATCGACCGTCCGCAACCCTTTGACGACGACGTCTGCACCGACCTCCCTCACATGGTCGACCAGCAAGCCGCCAAACACAGTGACTTCGACTGCGTCGCCATGGATCTCGGTGATCAGCCCCACCCGCTCTTCCACGCTGAACAGAGAGCTCTTGGAAGGGTTGTCGATCACCGAGACAACAACGCGGTCGAACGCGGAAACGACACGATTGATCACATCGACATGCCCGTTCGTCGGCGGGTCGAAGCTGCCGGGACACAATGCGGTTGTCATTCTGCGCTTTCTACCTTCTCGTACCTGAGGATTCTGGTATCTCCATAACGCCTATCCGTGGCAACTCGCCATGTTTTGGGGACATCAGGCATCCTGTCGGTGTGGCGACGGGACACAACAACCTCAGCACTCGGCAACAAGAGCCGATCGAGGGTCGTCAGATCCCTTTCCATGATACCTGTGTCCTGGTCCCAGGGCGGGTCCATAAAAACAAGGTGGAACCGGTCATCGCACCTGTTCAGGAAGCTCTTCACGGTGACATCGATCACTCTTCCACCCAGAGCCAGAGTTGCGATGTTCGATCTCAGCGTGATCAGGGCCTTGCGCCCGTTCTCGACGAAAACCACCGACCCTGCACCTCTCGACAGCGCCTCCAACCCAAAGGACCCTGACCCGGCGTAGAGGTCGGCCACGACTGCGTGGTTGACCCAACTCCCGATCGCCGAGAAGACTGCCTCTCTCGCCCGATCGGTGACAGGGCGTGTTCCGCTCGTATCCGGCGCCTTGATCCGCCTCCCTCGAGCCGTGCCACCGATGATTCTCATGTGGCGACGGTACCCATTGGCCTATCGCTAGCTGACGAATAGCCAGTCGACGGAGTCCCCGAGCATTCCCTTGACCTCTTCGACCAGATCGGGATGTTTCGCCAGATGCGGGTCGGAGTCAACGAGACCGAAGGCATCCCGTCTCGCCGCTACCAGCAACTCAAAATCCGCGAGGATGTCGGCGAGCTTCAGGTCTTTGACTCCGGATTGACGTGTGCCGAACACCGTGCCCTGCCCACGAATAGCCAGATCCTCCTCGGCCAGCCGGAAACCGTCGTTGGTGGCCACCATCGCGGCGAGACGCCCCTCCCCTTCCTCAGTGGTCGCATCAGCGATCAGCAGACACGTACCGGCGTGCTCCCCACGCCCGACTCTGCCTCTGAGTTGATGGAGCTGGCTCAGACCGAAGCGGTCGGCATCTTCGATGACCATTACTGTGGCGTTGGGGATGTCGATACCCACTTCGATCACAGTGGTGGAGACCAGAACATCGATATCACCTTCCCTGAACTCGCTCATGACCGTCTCTTTTTCGGTGGACCGCAGTTGACCGTGGATGAGAGCGACTCGAAGGTCCGGCAGCAGACGGGAGAGTCGCCCGTGCTCGGCGACGGCGGATGCCGCCTCCACCTTCGGACTGTCCTCGACTAGTGGGCACACGACAAATGCTTGACGTCCCTGGGCAACCTCCGTCTCGATGAGATTCCAGGCGGTGCCTTCCTCCGTCTTTGACAGCAGAGTGGTGCCGACAGGCTTGCGCCCCGGGGGCATGTCGTCGATGATCGACACGTCGAGATCCCCGTAGAGAGTCATCGAAAGGGTCCGTGGGATCGGTGTGGCGGTCATTATCAGAATGTCGGGCTCCACCAGATCGGCCTTCTCCTTGAGCTGGACACGTTGTGCAACGCCAAACCGGTGCTGTTCGTCAACCACGACAACACCGAGATTGTGAAAGTGGACGCCCTCCTGGATGAGGGCGTGGGTGCCGACCACCAGATCTACTTGACCCGTCGCGATGTCCTCGAGAAGCTCGGCCTTCGTCATCCCGGGTCGGTAGTTGGCGGTAGCAACGGATCCGGTGAGAAGGCCAAGTTGGACCATGGGCTCCCCACGATCGAACAAGCTTTCCATGCCCATCTGGGCCCCGGCGCCCTGAAGACCGGGCGACAAACCGGCATCGGCAAGAAGCTCGCGGACTCCCAGATAGTGCTGACCGGCCAGAACCTCAGTTGGTGCCATGATCGCTCCCTGCCAACCACCTTCGATGCCGTGAAGCAACGTGGACACCGCAACCACCGTCTTGCCCGATCCGACCTCTCCTTGAAGCAGTCGGTGCATCGGGTGGGCCATCCTCAGATCCGCCTCGATCTCGCTCAGAACCCTGATCTGGGCCGGTGTGAGGCTGTAGGGCAGACCTCCGAGGAACCGTCGGACGAGATCGCCCGACACCTCGTGGGCGACACCGGTTGCCTCCATTATCTGCTTGCGCTTCTGAACGGCGAGAGCCAGCTCGAGTCGAAACAACTCGTCGTACACAAGCCGGGCGCGGGCGGGACCCACATCCTCGATGGTCTCGGGGAAGTGGATAGTCCCGAATGCGCGGTCCCGATCCATCAATCCGTGCGCCTCGATGAACTCCGGGGGAACGACATCGGTGATAGGTCGCGAGCGAAGCAGCGCATTGTGGATTGCACGGCGCATGATCCCCGGGCTCACCTCCCCCACCGATCCGTGAATCGGCACAACCCTGCCCGTGATGAGACTCTCCGAAGGCGAGTCGAGAACGTCGACCGCCGGGCTCTTCATCTGCAATGCGCCACGAAACGACTCCACGACGCCGGAGAGGGCCACCTGCGCCCCCTCCGTCAGCTGACGCTTCCGAAAGGTCTGGTTGAACCAAACCGCCTTGATGGTGGCGCTCTCGTCGGTGATTCGGGCTTCGATGATCACCAAATTGCGTCGGGGGCGGCGCATTGACACCGATTGCACCTCCCCGATCACGGTCACCTCGGACCCGATTGGAATCGAGGCGATGGGCGACTTCATGGAACGATCGATGTAACGGCGTGGCACATGATGAAGCAGATCGGCGACACTGTCGATGCCCGCCTTCGCCAGGGCCTGGGACCGCTTGCCGGCCAGACCCTTCACTTCGGCGGTGCCTACCTCGGAGAGACGGCTCAGCGATGCCATGCGCGCACGGTAACGGTCGAGTGGGACTTGATATGGAAGGTCGCTATGATTCGGGCTCGGTCGAACTGGATTGACCAATCCGTCTGGTTTCCTCTCTATTTTCACGGAGCACTCAGTCATGTCTTATCGGTGTGAGATCTGCGGCAAGGAGCCGAGCTACGGCAAGTCCGTGAGCTTCTCCCATAAACGCAACAACCGCCGCTGGCTGCCCAACATCCAGAAGATCCGCGTCAAGCACGGTTCCAACACCCGCAAGGCCCGTGTCTGCACTTCGTGCAT
>JAZFTT010000055.1:0-3384 GCA_036446835.1 Acidimicrobiia bacterium | reverse complement strand
GCGCGATGAGCAACGGGCCTGGCGAGAAGCCGCGGTGCTCTACGACCAGTCACACCACATGGCGGAGCTGACGGTCGAAGGCCCCGATGCGGAGAAGCTGCTCTCCAGTCTCGCTATAAACAGTTTCGCGAACTTCCCCGTAACCAAGGCCAAGCACTTCGTCTCCACCAGCTACGACGGCTATGTGATCGGCGATGTAATCCTGTTCCGTTTGGCGGAGGATGAGTTCAACCTGGTCGGACGGGTACCCAGTGTGAACTGGGTTCAGTTCCACGCAGAGACCGGTGACTACGACGTCACCCTGAAGCGGGACGACCGGTCGCCGGCTCGCCCAGGAAAGAATCCGGTCACACGCAGGCACTACCGGTACCAGATTCAAGGGCCGAACGCATTGTCAGTCCTGGAAAAGCTCAACGGCGGACCTCTTGGCGACATCAGGTTCTTCAACGTCGGCACTATGAACGTCGCAGGACGTGAGGTGCCCGCCTTCCATCACGGGATGGCCGGTGAGCCGGGCATGGAGATCTGGGGCCCCTACGAGGAAGGTGACGACGTCCGACAAGCCATCCTCGACGCCGGTGGCGAATTCGGTCTCGTTCAGGTCGGAGCGAGGGCCTACGCAACGAACACCCTGGAGTCGGGCTGGATACCGTCGCCTTTACCTGCTGTCTACTCGGGTGACGAGATGAAGCCGTACCGCGAGTGGTTGCCCGGTGACGGTTATGAAGCCTCCGGATCCATCGGCGGCAGCTTTGTCTCTGACAACATCGAGGACTACTACCTCACCCCTCACGAGCTCGGCTACGGGTTCTACTTGAAGTTCGACCACGACTTCATCGGGCGCCATGCCCTGGAGCAGATGACGGACACTCCGCATCGACACAAGGTGACTTTTGAGTGGAACCCAGACGATGTTGGAAGGGTTTTCCAATCCATGTTCAGTTCGCCGGGAGAGAACTACAAGGTCATCGACCTCCCTTTGTCGAACTACACCTCGGCGACTTACGACAAGGTGACAAACGACGGAGAGACTGTTGGCTTCTCGATGTTCAGCGGTTACAGCTTCAATGAGCGTGCGATGATCTCGTTGGGGATAGCAGACCCGAACATCGACGTCGGCGACGAGCTGTCGTTGGTCTGGGGTGAGGAAGGTGGAGGAACCAGGAAGCCGACGGTCGAGTCCCACCAACAGACCGAGATCCAGGTGAGAGTCGCCCCCACACCGATCTCTCAAGATGCGAGAAGGACGTACGCAAGAGGGTGGCGCAGCCAGGGCGACTGAGGAAGGCTTGATACGTCCCAATGGTGTGGCACGGATGGTCCCTGAAGTGGCGTGGTTACGTCTTTTCGGCCCAGGGGGAATCAGAGATCGACCAGATGGTGTTGGCGTTCTCCGCGTCAAACCCTGGAACTAAGAACGTGTTGGGGTGGACGTGCAAGCGGTTGGCTTCCGCGAGTCCTGATTCGGCGTCGAACGATCTACTCGCCTCCGCTCGAGAATCGAAACCTCTCCCTCAGCCAGTCGGCGGCCGATGCCTCGTCCACATCACCGGCCGCTATTGACAACATTGCCTCCTCGGACTGATCCACGCTTGAGAGGTTGAGAGCTTCTGGGGACATCTATGAGGTCAAAGGGACCATGGCCGAGTTAGGCCCGCCACTAGAACTCGAAGCTGATCAGGAGTCGCCTTCCTCGGTCCTACTGCGGTTGCGGGCCGATGAGCGCTGAAGAAACCTGGTACATCGACTCTTCTGCCATTGTGAAACTCGTTGCCAGAGAGCCCGAATCCCCAGCGCTTAGGCGATTCCTCAACCGTCGTCGGACTCTGGTGGCAAGCGCTCTTGCTCAAACGGAAGTGAGCAGAGCGGTCCTGTCTCTGGGTGAGCCTTTTCTACGCAAGGCCCCCGATGTGCTCCACCGGATCGAGCTTGTGCGTGTCAACAGGCAAGTGCTGGCCGACGCCGCTCTTTTGGAACCTGTGACGCTGAGATCTTTGGATGCCATTCACCTGGCTACGGCGGCTCTCTTCGCAGACACTCTCGGTGGCTTCATTACCTACGACAGCCGGATGATGGAAGCTGCAGGCTCGTATGGGTGGTCTGTGAGCGCTCCGGCCTAAATAACGCGCCCTGGAACCAGGTGGTGTTTCGGAAAAATCCGAATCGAAAGGGTTGAACCTGGCGTGTCATACGATATAGGGTGTGTGTATGACGATGTTCAGTTTCCGAGTTGAGAGCGATGAAGCTGAGGAAGCGCGTCGATGGGCTGAGCGCCTTGATGTCGACCGGTCGGAGCTGCTGCGTGATGCACTGCATACATATCTCGTGCGCCTCCGAGCTGAAGACGACATCAACGCATGGATACGAAAGCCGTTGAAACCCGACGAGCAAAGTCTCGCCGAAGTCTCTGACTGGGGTCCAGCCGAGGATTGGACAGACTGGGCCGATGAAGCGAGGTGAGGTTTGGTTCGCCAAAAGCCCAGGTGGAGATCGGCCTGTGCTTGTACTGACCCGTGACCCGGTCGCCGATCGAATCGACTCGGTAGTCGTCGCAGCTCTGACCAGAACACGCCGCGGCCTCGTTTCTGAACTCGAGCTGACCTCCGAGGCCGACGGCGTCCCGACCGATTGTGTGGTCAACTTCGACAACCTCCACACGCTCTCAAAGGATTCGTTCCGTCGACCGGTCACTCGATTGAGCGATGAGCGGATCGCCGAGTCTTGCGGAGTTCTCCGAGACGCAATGGGCTGCTGAGGTCCGATTCGCGCGACCTGGAATTTTCTCCAGCGACCAAAGGAAACCCAGCGTTTCATTGACTTTTCGTTTTTCGGGATCTGACGACGTCAAACAAATCTCAAACAATTTCCGACCCCGACCCCATGGAGGGTTCTTACCCCATGGAAGAAACCGGTTTTGAGGAGGTTTTCCAGAATTTGGTAGGAAAGGTTGTTGATTATGGGAATCCGGGCTGCGATAATGATGGAGTACCAGTAGAGCGCCATGAGCGCCTCCAGCAATTTCGCCAGGAGGTAATCATGGCGTTTTCTAAAAAGACCGGTCGTGAGTATCAGAGCCGACGAGACAACGGTTACCGGACCACCAAGTACCCCAAGGGTTTTGACAGGTGGGGGATGCCCACCATCTGCGGACTACGCGACTCCGATGGCAACGAGTGTCTCAGCAAGACCTCGAGCTACGGATTGTGCGACGAGCACCACGAGGAGCGCATGCGAAAGCTCGGGATGTGGCGAGACCGCCCGGAGCTCTTCGAGAAGAGGTCGACATGAGCACGGTTGATCCATCCACCGAGGAACCCGAGGTGAAGAAGAGCCAGGGGCTGTGGTCACCTAGACCGGGTCGAATCTGGATTCCGGCATGCGGAC
>JAZFTT010000054.1:0-7614 GCA_036446835.1 Acidimicrobiia bacterium | reverse complement strand
CTGGGCGATGAGCGGGATCGCGACGAGGTTGGCCGCCACCACACCGAGTCGGGTGATGGTCGGGACCCTGGCTGCTCGCACTGAAGTGGCGGCGAGAGCCACCCCGGCGAGGACAAAGAGCCATGCGCCGTTGGTCAGCATGGTTGCCATCAGGAGAACAAGTGTGGCGGTGATAATCCCACCGACTGCGATAGCTATCCGGGCAGCCTTCCCCATTGGTTTTGTGGCCCATTCGTCGAGAGCGATGTCTGAAATAGTCATAACCCAATTAGCTTCGGCAGATCGGCGCGGATGCTTTAGGGGGTCAGCCCTTGATCCATTCGTTCTGTGTCGCGAATGGAGACCTCAACCCCGAAGTTCCGACACGAAACGATCCGGTCGATGTCGTATGTGCGATGGCGGGAAATAGGACTGCGTCGAGTAGCCGTCATTGGAAGTTGCTAATACTGCCAGGCTCTTCGTTACTGCACCGTTACGGGATCACCATTTCGACAGGAACCACAGTTCGGGCTCCCACTCTCCGGCGTCGATGTCAGCAAACATGGCAACCGCGTCGGTCATGGTTCTATCGGCCTCACTCACACGACCAGCCACATGATGAAGATCGGCTAGATGGTTGCGAAGTGCCGCCTCGCGGTGTCGGTAGCCCGTGCTCGCCGCGATCTCTATCGCCTCCTCGATGAGTCGGACGGCCCCATCAACGTTTCCGATCTGACCGAGCAAGTGGGCACGGTTGTTCAAAGCGGCCATCCTGGCCAATTCGTCGTCACCGGCGAGTTGAAGCGCCTTGTCCAAGAACTGCATGGCGATTGCGGGATCGGTGGCCACGATGGCAGAGACGTTGAGAACGCGCGAGCGGGTTGTCCCTAATCCAGACTCCCCGGCGGGGCCACCCACTCGGTGGATTGGTCGGTGACTGAGGCGATGTGATCGAAGTCCCGGTCGTAGTGAAGCACCACTAGATCCGCTGCCTCGGCGGCGGCCGCGATGATCAGGTCCATTGGTTTGGCGTGGCGGTGGAGTCCAGCGGCAGCCATTTCGATGGCCACGTCGAGAGACCGATTCATGATGTCTGGCGTGATTGGGACGTCGAGCAGGAGACGCCGCCGCCATGCGTCCCTTTCCACCTCTCTCGATCGAACGCTGTACACGACCTCCAGGTCCACGGCCCGACACGTCCTCATCTCGTCGGCAGTAGCCAACGACAGCAGTCGCCGGGCCACGATCGCCTGGTGTTTTCTCCCCCAGACGGAGGTATCAATCAGGAAAGCCACCGGGCGGCGGGTCGACACGTCGGGCTTCTTCGATCAACTCGACCGCGTTCGGCTCAAGTGACTCCGAGAGTTCTTCGATATGTCGTTTCGTTGATTCGATTCTGACGAGTCTTCTCAAGGCTTCTTCCACTGTTCCCCTTATGGTTTCGGCGTCGGCCAGCTCCCTGGCCATATCGAGCAGTTCATCGTCGATCTCTATCAGACGTTTGGTCATGATGGAAGTATATACCCGGAGGTACGGTTCGTATATACGGCGAGTTCGTTCCGTGAACCGATTTGGGGCCTCAACCCCAAATTCCGTTCACACAACGGTTAAGTGAGGGCCGCTCTCGCCGCGTAGAAGCCACACATGCCGTGGACACCGGCTCCGGGAGGCGTGGCCGACGAGCACAGATAAACCCCTCCACCTAGTTGGTAGGGCCGCTTGGCGCCCATCTGCAGGATCTTCTTCAACCCGAAGCCGCCTCCACCGATGTCCCCGCCCATGTAGTTGGGGTTGTAGCTCTGAAACTGGACAGCGTTGCGAGTGGACCTTTCCAGGATGATGTCTTTGAAACCCGGGGCAAACCGCTCGATCTGACTCTCGATGGCCTCGGTCATGTCCAACTCCGATCCGTTGGGCACATGGCAATATCCCCATGCCGTGTGCTTCCCGTCGGGGGCCCGGGTCGGGTCGAACTGGGACTGCTGCGCCATCAACACAAAGGGCCGGTCCGGGTGCTCTCCATTGGAGACAGCCCGTTCGGCGGCCTCCACCTCTTCATAAGAGCCACCAACGTGGACCGTTGCCGTCTGAGCGCTCAACGGATCGGCCCATGGGATCGGCTCATCCAACGCCCAGTCCACCTTGAAGACACCCGGTCCTGGCTTCCACCTTGGGAGGCGTCGCAGACTGGACGGGGAAAGACGATCCTTGGCCATTCGGTAGGCCGCAGGGGGCATCACGTCGAGGAGAACGGCCTCACCAGGCAACTCGCGGATGCTCTCCACCCACCGCCCCGTCTCGATGACGCCGCCGAGTTCTTCCAGTCGATCTGCGAGGGCCAGGGCGATGCTCCTCGAGCCGCCCTTCGCCAGCGGCCATCCGTGGAAGTGACCTATCGCTCCGAGCATCACCCCGACGGCGGACGTAGCCGGGGCGCTGAACGGAGCAATAGAGTGCGCCGCCAGGCCGGCTATCAACGCCCTGGCTTCCTCCGTCTTGAACCTCTTGACCAAAAGCGACGCCGGAAGGGCGCCGATGGCGGCAACGCGAGCGAATTTGGTCTTGTGGCTGGGGTTGAGCGTTACCGGGGCGAGTATGTCCTCGACCAAGTCGTCGATCCCCTCCACGAAGGGCCCCATCAGCCCGGCATAGCTGGCCTCGTCGACACCCAACTGACCGGCAGTCTCCTCAACAGAGCGATAGAGGCCTACTGACCTGGCACCGTCTAGAGGATGGCTGAATGGGATCGGTGGTTGTATCCATTCGATCTTCAGCTCGAGCTCCTTGAAGAACGGTGAGGCCACCCCGGCCGGGTGGATCGCCGAGCAAACATCGTGGAGGAACCCGGGCAGCGTCAGCTCTTCGGTCCGAGTTCCGCCACCTATCTCGTTGGCACCTTCTACGACGAGCACCTTCCGACCGGCGCGGGCCATTTCCACGGCGGCGGCCAGACCGTTGGGGCCGGCCCCGACAACTGTCGTATCGAATTCGCTCATTCACCCCCGATTCTGGCTGATCCGGCGCTACGACACGGTTAACCCGGCCTCGTAACGGTTGCGAAACGCCGAGCTCCTAAAAAGTGGGGTGAAGGGAGAAGTTATGACCGAGCCGAGGAATGCCGACAGTTGGGCGAAGCCAATCGATGAGAGTTCAAGGTGGGTGAGGTCGCCGACGGCGCAGTCAAGGGCAACGTTGAAGGCCGCAAACCCGCCGGACCTCTCCAGGGTTTCGGTCAGCTATGGCAGAAGACCTACGAAGTAGCCATTCCGGGACCCACACCCGAGGAAGTGATCGCGGCCTGGAAGGAGCACTTCGACGACTTCTGGTACCCGTCTAACAAGTTCTACGCACCGGCAGGTGGCATAGCACCGGGAGAGATCGCCATCATCGGTGGAGGCAAGGGCCCGGCCAAAGTGACCACCGGGGTGCGTGTCTTCTATGCGGATGAGACTTCCTAGTCATACATGACGCCCGAAGGACACCCTTGGGCGGCCATCATCACTTTCAGCGCCTACCAAGGCGATGACGGGAAAACGGTGGCGCGTATCCACTTACTGGTGCGGGCCAACGATCCGCTCTACGAGGCCGGCTTCAGGATCGACACCAGTGGTCTCGAGGACAAGATCTGGAATCACACCTTGACCGAACTGGGTGGCCACTTCGGAACCAGCGCGCCCGTTTCGGCGACGGCAAACCCCGTCGACAAGCGGCGGCAATGGTCGCAGTTCGGGAATCTCTGGAAGAACTCAGCGGTGCGGACGCTCCTACGTCAGGACCGCCGGGGATAGGGAAGAGTGAGGGGGGAGGTCCGACGGGGGGCCTCCCTTGCTCAGTTGCCCGTGAAATCTGGTTCGCGTTTCTCCATGAAGGCGCTGATCGCCTCCATCAAGTCGTTCGACATCAGGAACGACGAGTTCCATTGAGCCACATAGTCGAGTGCTTCGTCAACAGTTCGGCCGTCGTTGGCGGCGAGAATCCTCTTGACTCCCGAAACCGTCAGGGGCGAGTTGGCGGCGATTTCTGCAGCGAGTTCGTAAGTAGCTTTCATGAGGGCGTCCTGGTCGGGGTAGATGTCGTTGATCAGGCCGATGGCCATGGCTCTGGCGGCATCGATGTCCTTCCCCGTGAAAGCAAGCTCGGCGAGATCGCCGGCATTGATGATTCCAGGGAGACGTTGCAACGCACCAACGTCGGCGACGATGCCCAGCCGGGTCTCTCTTATCGAGAACGAAGCATCGGACGAAGCGAGCCTGATGTCACACGCCGAAATCAGATTGATCCCCTGACCGAGGCAATAGCCATGAACGGCGGCGATCACCGGCTTGGAGGAGCGGGCGAAGACGCTGTTTGTCTCCTGGAGTCGGCGGATAGTGTCGTAGAGCTTCAGGTTGGCCTCGGCTTGGGAGTCGCCAGTCGGTTGAAGACCGGCCAGCATGTTGAAGTCGATCCCCACGCAGAACGTGGTGCCACGACCGGCGACAACTATCACCCTGATCGAATCATCGGCTTCCAGGTCGGTCATCGCCGTGGGAATGTCAACCCACATGTCCTCGGAGAGGGCATTGCGTTTCTCGGGACGGTTTAGCCAGAGCGTCGCAACGTGCCCTTCGGTTTCTATCTCGAGGTGCTGGTAACCCATGGTGTGGAGACTACGTGACTATGGGTGTGCATAGGTTGGCCGTGGTCGCGGGTGCGGACGGGCATCCTCTATTGGTTGGCGGAGCGCCAGGCGTCACGGACCTTGACCTTGCTGCCGAACTGGAGGAGACCACCGGCGTAGATGCGTCCCGCGATGAACAGCAGTGCGACGATGCTCCCGAGAGTGATCAGCACCGCCAGCACGTACTCCCACGGAGCGATCGCATCGAGCGCGACGCGAACAGGCACCACGAACGGAGCGGTCAAGGGTACGAAGGTGCCAACTGTGGCAAGCAATCCGTCGGGGTTGTCGAGCGAAGAGATCGAGACGAAGAATCCGACGACGGCAAGCACTGTCACCGGCATCGCCGCTGTCTGCGCGTCCTCCATTCGGCTGGCCAGGGAACCGGCAGCTCCGAAGATCACCGCATAGAGCAAGAATCCGAGGACAAACCAAATCACGAGATTGACGATCCCCTCGATTGGCAGCTCCGGCAAGTCCAGCGCACCGGTGACCTGGATCGCCACTGCCGCCAAAACGATCGTCGCTCCGAATTGGGTGAGGCCCAAAAGCCCTATACCCAGGATCTTCCCGGCGAGAAGTTGCCAGGGCCGAACACTCGACAGAAGAACTTCGACAACACGGTTGGTCTTCTCCTCGGTGACTCCGGTGAGAATCCAGGTCCCGTATAGAAGGATCGCCATATAGAGCAACAGCAACCCAAAGTAGGCGATGATGGTTCCTGTTTCATCAGAGGGATCTTCACCCGAAAGGCTGGTTGACTCCAAAGGATCCGAAGTCATCACCTCGATCACTTCAGTCGCGGTTTCACCGCTCTCGGTGACGAGTCGCTCCAACTCGACGGTGACCGCCCCCCGCTGAAGAAGACGTGACAGCGACGATCCCAAAAGCCCGCTTCCACCCTCTGCGATCATCTCTTCACCATTCACCAGGAGCACGTCAATTTCCCCGGACTCCAACGCGGCCTCACCGGCATCTCGATCTTGAAACTCGACGAGTTCGATGGCAACCGTGGGCTCGTCATCGGGCTCATCTCCGGCATTGGCGATTTGCTCGGCGGCTTCGACTATCGCGTCGTTGTCCTCGCCAACCGAGCCGACAGTGTGTTCGTCGGTCCCGCCGCCGATCAAGGTGGGTATGACAATGATCCCGACAACCAGAAGCAATGTGATGAGACTCGTCAGCAGGAAGGCCTTCGACTTTCCTCGTTCTCGTATCTCACGGCGAGCAATCTCCCACATTGCTCCAAGTGGAGTCACTGCACTGCCTCCCGGAAGAGATCTGTGAGAGAAGGCGTCGTGTAGGAGAAGTGCCGGAGTCGGCCGGCGTCTTGAGCCCGAGCGAGGAAGCCACGGAGGTCGGTGTCGGCGTCGATTATCACTGTGTGACGGATGCCGTTGAACTTGGTGCTGCGAACACCACTCAGGGTGCTGAGCAGCGTATCCGCGTCCCCATCAACCTCGAGTTCCAGATGACGAATCGGAGCAGCATCCTTGAGATCGCTGACGGTGCCCTCAACTACGATCTGCCCGGCGTCGATGATGGCAACGTCTTCACAAAGATCTTCGACCAGGTCGAGTTGGTGAGAACTGAAGACAACCGCCTTGCCATCCGCCGCCTGTTCACGTAGTGCGTCGGACATCGTCTCGACGGCGATGGGGTCGAGGCCGGCGAATGGTTCGTCGAGCACCAGTAGATCGGGGTTGTGAACAAGTGCTGCCGCAAGCTGGACACGCTGCTGATTTCCGTGCGACAGGGCCTCAACAGGGTCCATTCGGCGATCAGCCAATCCAAGTCTGTCGAGCCAATAGTCGGCGGCGTCTGAAGCCTTGTCTTGATCCATCCCGTGCAGCCGACCGAGATATGAGAGCTGGTCGTGGGCCTTCATCTTCGGGTAGAGGCCCCTCTCTTCGGGCATGTAACCGAACCTCAGCCTGTCGTGTTGCCCTATGGGATGCTGGTCCCAACTAACCGTGCCAGAGTCGAGTCGTACGAGCCCGAAGATGGCCCGCATGGTCGTCGTCTTGCCGGCGCCGTTGGGTCCGAGGAATCCGAGCATTCGACCTCGGGGAACGTCGAATCCACAACCATCGAGCGCAACGATGTTGTCAAAGTTCTTGTGGAGGTCACGGATCGAGAGCACGGAACCGGGGAGATTACCAACCTCAGGTACGCGGTTTAGTCGAGCAGGGTGGGGCGATAGAGGCGGTCGTGGGTGTTCATGGCGAAACGATCGGTCATGCCTGCCACGTAGTCGACGGCCCGGGTGAGTGGTTCAGCGCCGGGCACCGTATATGAGTCGGGGACCTCTTGTGCGTTCTCCGAGTAATACCGGACCAGATCCTGAATGATTAGAATCGCCTTCTCCTTCTGAGCCTCGGCCTCTCTGCTCAGATAGACACGTTCGAACATGAAGTCCCGGAGCTGACCCATGACCTCGAGATGATCTGGATCCATCTCGACATGGCCCAACCGGTGACTGGTCTCGATCACCGACGTCGTCATGGCGCCAATCCATTCCCTCGAGGTGGCACCAAACGTGGTGAGGGTGGCCGTGGGGATTTCGTGGTACTCGATCACCCCGGCACGAAGAGCGTCGGACACGTCATGAGTCAGGTAGGCGATGCGGTCGGCATACCGGCACAGCCAGCCTTCGGGCGTCTTGGGTGGAGGGTCGATCTTCCAGGTGTGTGCCCTCACTCCGTCCAGGACCTCATAAGTGAGGTTCAGTGGTTCGAGCAACGACAAAGTGCGCACACCGTGAGTCGCATGCAGCCATTCGCCTTCGACGAAGGGAGTCAGGGCATCCTCCCCGGTGTGCCCAAAAGGGGAGTGACCAACATCGTGGGCCAGGCATATGGCCTCGGTCAGATCCTCGTTCAGGCCCAGCCCACGCGCCATGGCCCGTCCCACCTGTGTCACCTGAATGGTGTGGGTCATCCGGGTGACGAAGTGATCCCCATCTGGATTGAGGA
>JAZFTT010000053.1:0-3522 GCA_036446835.1 Acidimicrobiia bacterium | reverse complement strand
CTCCGAAGATCCACCACAGAATGATCAAAGCAAGGCCGGCACCCAACAGGGCCCAGCCCCGAAGGGTGGGCATCAGGTGGCGATCCGGGATTTCGTCCCCGGCACACGAAGACGGCCCAAGACATCATCGATGAGGTCGGTAACTGTCTCACCGCGCATCTGCGCCTCCGGCCGCATGGCCAGTCGATGCTCGAGAACAGGGTGAGCCAGTGCCTTGATGTCGTCGGGCATCACGTAGTCCCTCCCTCGAGAGGCCGCGCGAGATCGGGCTAGGGCTTGGAGGAACAGGGTGGATCTGGGTGATGCGCCCAGCATCACGTCGGGGTGGAGACGGGTGCCCTCGACCAGGTCGACGATGTAGTTCTTGACGGATTGTGAAACGGCGACCTCTCTGGCGATGGCGATCATTTCGTGGACCTCGTCTACCCGGACCACCGGTTGGAGGTCGAGGAATGTCGACCGGATGCCGTGAGTGTCGAGCATCTCCAACTCCTTCTCCCGACTCGGGTACCCGATGACAACCTGCATCATGAATCGGTCCAGCTGCGCTTCGGGCAGTGGATAGGTCCCCTCGTGCTCGAGCGGGTTTTGGGTGGCGATCACCATGAAGGGCAATGGCAACTCTCTGGTGACACCGTCGGAGGTCACCTGACGCTCGGCCATGGCCTCGAGAAGTGACGACTGTGTCTTTGGGCTGGCTCGGTTGATCTCGTCACCGACGACGATGTTGGCGAATATCGGTCCTGGCTTGAACTCAAACGCCCGTTTCTCACGGTCCCAAACCGATATTCCGGTCACATCTGATGGAAGAAGGTCGGGAGTGAACTGAATCCTGTTGAAAGCACCTTCGACGGATCGTGCCAGCGATTTCGCCAGCTGCGTCTTGCCGACGCCTGGCACATCTTCCACAAGCACATGTCCTTCGGATACCAATCCGAGCAGGATCAGATCGATTACGTCCCTTTTGCCCTGGATGACAGTCCCGACGTTGGTGGCAATCTTCTCGAAATGCTCACCGAATATGTCGATATTTCCTGCGTCTGACTGGCTCAAGGTCTTTCCTTCACACTGAAAACATGACTCTAACTGCGGGGTTGTCTTGGGGGAGCTAGACTTTGAAGTGGGGAATCTATCCGGGAGGAGCGTGGTGACGGCCAGGTTGGGGCTTGGAGGCCACTTGAAAGCGCTGATCAGAGAGCCTGTTCTGTTGTGGGAGGCTGTGCGGGCCGGTTTTGCAATGCGCCGCCTGGGGCGGCTTCTGCCATCGTCCGCGTACCTCGATTGGCGCACCCACACCGCATACGGTGATGCGAAAGCCTCAGTCCCTTCGATCGACATGGTTCACTATCTCCGATGGCGCAGGGAAATGAGAGCGATAAGACGGTGGGAGAGAGTGGCGTGACCCCCAACCTCGCCAGCCGTCTCCAAGACATTCCGGGAGTCGCCTCGGTGGCTGTGGACCTCACCGACTCCGGTGGCGGAATCAATGTTCGATTGGAACCCGGCGCCGATGAGGCGGTCGTGATGGAGAGACTCCGCGCTCTTCTTGTCGCCTACGGAGTGAGGTCCCCCAACCCTCCCAAGCTGCGGCTGGGACGTCCGATCAAGTATCTCGATGACAGCCCGCTCGATGTCGACGTGACTATCACTCCGATCAAGGCAGGTGCTCGTGTTCAGGTTGCCTCGGCCAAAGTGCGATCCTTCCGTGTCGTGCCCGCCACTCCCGAGGCCATCGCTCAGGGGCTCTCTGATGCATGGTGCCAGGTCGTCGGGAAGATACCCGTCGAGATAGTCTCGGTGACGATGGGTGATGAGGGAGATCTCACCGTCGTGGCCTCGGATGGAGAGCACGAGACGAGCGCCAGCTCAAACGTTGCCGGCGGATGGGAAGAGGCGCTGGCCCGTGCTGTCGGTCGCGCCATCGGCGTTGTTGACTCATCGGCTGGTGCTGCTCCAGTTACGGTGAACTCCTGAATCCGTCCACGTCGGCGTCTTCCAACTCCGAAAAGTGCCCCGGGCACTAGCCTTGTCGCAGGCAAATCGGAGAAATTGAATGGCCAGAGCCCTTGTCCTCAATGCCAGCTATGAGCCCCTCTCCGTCGTCAGCGAACGGCGGGCGCTCGTTCTCGTCCTGACCGACAAGGCGAATGTCGTCGTCAGCAGAGATGAGATCTGGAACTCTGAGACCCTTTCGATTGAGATTCCCTCAGTCGTGAAACTGATCAGGTATGTGAGGGTGCCTTATAGGAGAGCGGTCCCTGTCACCAGGAGAGCGGTCTTCGGGCGGGACGGCCACCAGTGCCAATATTGTGGTGGCCCCGCAGAGTCACTGGATCACATCAGGCCACGATCAAAAGGCGGGGACCACTCCTGGGAGAATGTTGTGGCGTGTTGCCGTGCCTGCAATGTGCGCAAAGGGGACAGGCTGCCGGCCGAAAGCGGTTTCAATCTGAGAACCAGACCTGGTCCGCCCCGGCGATTCTCCTGGATCTACGCCTCGATCGGGTTTCAGGTGGATCCGTCATGGCAGCCCTATCTGTTGGCCGAGTCAGCCTGAATTTCGTTTTCTGAATGGTTTTTCGGTCCCTTTTCCTGATTGCGTGTTCTGACCCCGAATCTGTCCTAGCCGGCCTGTTGGATGGAGAGTATGGATTGGTCTCTTGTCACTGCGGATGAGATCGACCGGGGTTTCGATCAGTTTGGCGGTTTGCGCGGCGCCACCGACGCCCGACCTACATAGGGGCAGCCGCCCCCACCTCTGATCTCGTCGATCTAGATCTCTCATTCCTTAGCGTCAAGGTGGTCAACACGCGTCCCCGGGAGGTAGCGGAGGGGGAGTGTCGCCCACACAATGGGAGATGGTGGGGCAAAAGGTTGACATGTGGGTGGAAGTGGGTCATAGTGGCGACCAACCCCGGTGCTGAGGGGATTTCGACGGTGAGGACGGACGGGAAAGATCTGAAGTGTTCCTGGGTGAGTACTTCCATAGCCTCGACGGCAAAGGACGGGTGGTGATGCCCTCCTCTTTTCGTCGTCGCCTCGAAGACGGCTGTGTCGTCACCAAGGGACAGGACGGTCAACTGGTCATCTTCTCAGCCAAGGACTTCGAGAAGAAGGCCTCCGAAGTTATGGAGCGCCCCCAGGATCGTGGCGGGAGACGATTCTCCCGAACGGTTTTCGGAGGCGCCGACCTTCAGACGCTGGACAAATCCGGTCGAGTCCTCGTCAAGCCCGACCTTCGTGAGTTTGCCGACATCGAGACCGCCACCGAAATAGCCGTCGTCGGCGTATTCGACCACGTGGAGCTCTGGAGAAAAGACCTCTACCTGAGCGACCGTGAGACAGGCGACGAGACCTATCTGGACGAGGAGGCCTGACCCAGAGATAGCTGCCTTGGCTCATTGCCAGCCCCCCGGAACCAATTGGAATGCCCCTGACTCCGCCCGCTTCTAGTTGGTACCAGCGCCCGGGGGGCTGGCAATGGACCAGGACCGGAGAAACGAGGACAGCGAGTACCACAGG
>JAZFTT010000052.1:0-5501 GCA_036446835.1 Acidimicrobiia bacterium | reverse complement strand
GGTGGCAAGTGGATCGCCCATCAGGCCGACGAGTTCGTCGAAGTCGAGGACATGACCCGTCACGCCGATGTCTACGTGGCGGCAGCTCTCAATTTCCTCGGTTCCGACTGACCCTGATTTCTACAGCGGCGGGGTGTATCGACCGTCGATGGCCAGCCAGCCTCCGTCGACGACCAGCAGTGAGCCAGTGACGAACGATGCCGCGTCCGAGGCGAGGTAGACGATTGGACCCGCCATCTCCTCGGGCTGGGCCCATCTTCCCAGGGCCCCCTTGGCGGCGTATGCGTCGTACCAGTCGGGGATGTCCTTGATCTGTTGGGTCAGTGGCGTTTCGACGACTCCGGGGGCAAGAGCGTTGGCCCTGACACCTTGTTTGCCCAATTCGGCGGCAAGAGCCCTGATCATCTGGAGAACCCCGGCTTTAGTCGCGGCGTAGACACCCTGACCCGGCTCCACCACTTGGGAGCGGATCGAGGACACCACGATGATCGAGCCTCCACCCTGGTCGACCATGCGTGCGCCGGCCCCCTTCACCGCACGGAAATTGCCTACCAGATTGAGGGCGACCACCCTCTCGAACTCCTCCTCGGTGATGTCGAGGAGACGCTTGCGCACGTTGATCGCTGGTGTCGTCACCATGATGTCGAGTCGGTCGACGCTGTCGTAGAGACTCTCTATCGAAGGGCCATCTCCTAGGTCGACAAAAGCGCTGCGGGCCTTGCCGCCCTGGGAGTTGATTCCGTTGGCAACGGCTGTTGCCGCAGCCTCGGACAGGTCCCCACAGACCACCTCGGCGCCGTGGGCGGCCAGCGCCTCGGCCCCGGCCCGACCGATACCGCTTCCGGCGCCTATCACCACGGCGGTCTTGCCGGTGAGGTCAAAGAGCGCCCTGTATTCGTTGAGATCCATCAGCCGAGCCTATTCAGCTAATTGCTGGCTCAGACCGGCATGGTCCCCCCGAAGCCCTTTTCGATGGCGGTGTCAGTTCGGCCATGGCTTGATGCTCTGTGTGCGCCACCGGTTAGATTTCACACCCGTGCCGATCAGCCGCCGCAATGACAGTTTCTGAGAAGGTCAAGTATTGGTCCCGGGAGATACCTGACGGTCCCTGGGACTACATAGTCATCGGCTCCGGGATGGGTGGGATGACGGCTGCCGCCCTGCTTTCCAAGATGGGTCGAAGGGTGCTTGTCATCGAGCAGCACATCATCCCCGGCGGGTTCACCCAGACGTTCAAACGTCCCGGATACCACTGGGATGTCGGGGTCCACTTGGTGGGGGAGATGACCGACCGCAGCTATGTGGGCCGTCTGCTCGGTCATCTGACCGACGGGCGTCTTCGGTGGGAGTCGGTTGGGGAGATATACGACGAGTTCAACTTTCCCGGCGGGTTCACCATCCAGTTCCCGAATTCGAAGCCTGCGTTTCGGGAGACGCTCCGCGAGTATTTCCCCGAGGAGCGTCAGGCCATCGACCAATACCTCGATCTGATCAAGGCCGCGTCGCGGGCCTCGTCCGGCTACCTGCAGGCTCGTGTTGCTCCTCCGATGCTCGCGCCGGGCGCCAAGCGAAAAGCCGAAAAGGCCGCGCTGCCTCACATGTCGGCCACAACGGCTGAAGTGTTGGGGTCGTTGACCGCCGATCCACACCTCCGCTCCGTCCTTGCCGCTCAGTGGGGTTACTACGGATCGACGCCGAAGAAGTCGTCTTTCGCCATGCATGCCTTGATGGTGGCCCATTTCTTGTGGGGTGCCTTTTATCCAGTTGGCGGAGCATCTTCGATTGCCACCGAGATGCTTCGCACGGTGGCCGACGCAGGTGGGTGGACCGCGGTCCGGACCGAAGTCAGCGAGATCGTCGTCCGCGGTGGGAAGGTTCAGGGGGTCAGGCTGGCCGACGGGAGGGAGATTCTCACAGATCGTGTCATCAGTGCTGCCGGCGCCGCGGTGACCGCCCAGATGCTCGATGGCGAGGCGATCGCTGTCTCCTCCGACGAGGCGGTGATGGGGCCGGCCCACCTCAGCCTCTACATCGGATTCGAAGGGGACGTCGCCCGTCATGGCGGCGCCCGATATAGCCAGTGGTTCTATGAGACCTGGGACACCGAGCGAGACCTCTGGGACATCGCGCATGACGCGGAACCGGGTAGAGCCGATGTTCTGTACTGCAGCTTCCCATCCCTCAAAGATCCGTTGCACGATCCCGGACCTCACCTACGTCAGACAGGCGAAGTGATCACTTTCGTTGCTTGGGAGCCCTTCACGCCCTGGCTCGGGACCAGGTGGAAAAAGCGCGGCGAGGAGTACGACGAGTTCAAAGAAGACCTGTCGCAGGCTTTGCTGGCTCAGTACCTGGAGAACTACCCGGAGCTGGCGCCGATGGTCAAGTTCACCGAGTTGTCGACACCGTTATCGACCCATCACATCGCTCGATCCCACCGAGGCTCGATCTACGGTCTTGCTTCGGAGCCGGGTCGGTTCCTCAACGAGAAACTCACACCGAAGACATCGGTGAAGGGGCTCTACATGGGTGGGGTCGATGTGATGGCTCCCGGGATCGCCGGAGCGCTGGGTGGTGGGGCCCTGGCGGTAGCCGCTGCGGAGCCGGTGGCAGCGGTGCGTTATCTGCGCCCGATCATGCGGGGATAGCGACACACCACTAGGACGGTTCAGCGAGTGAAGACGTGGACCGTCCACAGGGTCCCGCCGGCGTCCCGCCAGACGCCGATTCCGACGTCGGTGTATGTGCCAATCATGTTGGAAACGTGACTGCCGCTTCCCTTGAGAAGGCTGAAGATCGAAGAGACCGATGCACCCTTGCCAACGTTCTCCGCTGCCGCCGTCCACGGCGGCACCAAGGAACCGATATTGGAGTGCTTTAGCCCACCCGATTCGGCCATCGTCTTGGCCCAGTCCCTGGCTCGGGCGTTCAGAGAGCCGTTTCGAGCCAATGCCGGGAGCCCGTTCGATGCTCGAAGCGAGTTGATCTGTCCATGAAACTCGGACTCGTAGTCCGACCGAAACTCGGCGATAACCGTCGTGGGAGGGGAGGGGGGCTGGGTGGTGCTGGTGGGAGTGGTCGTCTCGGTCTTCGTAGTACCTGAACTCTTGGGCGCACTCGTATGTGTGCTTGGGGCGGCTGGCGCTGTCGTCGTGGTAGTGGTCGATCTGGCAGCTGCATCCTCGGTCAGCTCGGTCTCGACCTCGGACAACACCAGTGTCTTCGCCGCGTCGTCGGAGAAGTCGAGGTCCATCGTGGTGGTAGTCGACTCGGTGTGTTCTCCGAGGACTTGCGCCGTGAAGACCGCTTCTGGCTCCGGCGCGGGGTCACCACCGACCACCAGGACCAGAACTGTTGTGAGGGCGAGACCTGCGGTCAGCGCATAGATGTGGGGTTGACGCATGTGGGGGTGGGAGATTTCGTGGTGGTGGAGAGACGGATGTTACTGCCGGCTCGGCTCTGCACCAACCGCGATCTTCTTGCCGAGGTGCCCCCAATCTTCCAGGCTGGTCATTGTGTCGATGACGGTCTGGTCGACGTCACGGAACTCCAAACCCAGTTCGGTCCTGATTTTCGTTGTGTCGAGTTGGAAACTTCGCCCCAGTGAGCGGCTGATGAAGTCACGAGTGCCCTTGGGTTGGAATCGAGTCATCAGTCGCACCAGCACGCTGCCAAAAGCATTGTCGAGTGGAAGGGAGGGCAGTTTGTACCTATCTCCGAAGCCGGCGTCTTTGAGCAGTTCGAAGTTCTGTCGCATGCTCCGGGTCTCGGCTGAGCACAGATAGCGTCCGGCCGCGTTGGGATTCTCCATCGCCAGGATATGGGCTCTCGCCACGTCTCGGACATCGACGATCGGGAACTCCAGGTCGATGATTCCGGGGATCTCTCCGTTGGTCGCGGAGACGTACAGCGAGTGACTTTGGTTCAGACGGGGCACAATCGAAGGCCCGATTACGCCGGTGGGGTTGATCACGACGAGGTCGAAAACAACCTTGTGATCGTCCATGAAGTCCCAAGCCGCCCTTTCGGCCATGGTCTTTGAGTAGGCGTATGGCCCGGAGTCGAGGGAGGAGACCTCGTTCCAGTCCTCTTCACTCCACGGGCCCTCTTTGGGTGCCCCGGAGATGGCGGCGAACGACGATGTCAGCACGACGCGCCGCACACCTCCGGCCCGGGAAGCCGACTCCAACACGGATCTGGTCCCGTTCACCGCAGGGTCGACCAGATCGCGCTGGGGGTCTTCGACGTCGAGGACAAACGGCGACGCCGTGTGCATCACGTACTCACAGCCGGTCACCGCCGCGTCAAATGCGCCGGGGTTTTCCAGGTCGGCTTCGAACAATTCGAGACGTTCGCCGGCTCCGGATAGTGCTGCCAGGTAACCGTCTGCTTCCGACTTGGCCACGTCACGGGTCGTGCCCCGGACGGTGTAGCCGTCTTCGAGAAGTTGTTTGACGATTTCGGCGGCGACAAATCCGGTGGCGCCGGTGACGAGTACTGGTGCTTCGGTGACGGGCATGGCAGATGAATCTAGACCCGTCACACAGCACTATCTTCGGCGACCCTGAGGAGGTAGCGATGGATCTGGCAGTGCAAGCGAAACAACTGACGAAGACCTACGGCGAGGATGACACAGAGGTCCACGCACTGAAGGATGTGTCATTCGAAATCCCGCGAGGTGAGTTCGTTGTCCTCCAGGGCGCGTCCGGGAGTGGCAAGACGACTCTGCTGAACCAGATCGGCGCATTGGAACCACCCACATCGGGAGAGGTTGAGTCGAACGGATTCAGACTCAACGGCCTCGACGATGACGGTCGGACCGAATACCGACTCAAGTCGGTCGGATTCATCTTCCAGTTCTACAACCTCGTCCCATCACTGACTGCCTACGAGAATGTGGCCCTCATTGCCGAGCTCACCGGCGGCGATGTCGAAGAGCGGACCGAACAAGTCCTCCACAGCGTTGGCCTCGGGGACAGGATGAACCACTTTCCGGGTCAGCTGTCAGGTGGGGAACAGCAGAGAGTGTCGATCGCCCGCGGTCTGGTGAAGAACCCGCCCCTGATGCTTTGTGACGAGCCCACCGGCGCGCTCGACACCGAAACGGGGATCCAGGTGTTGAGCCTCCTGCGCGATATCACTGACAAGGGTGATCGGACCATTGTCGTCGTCACCCACAACACACAGATCTCCAAAATAGCCAATCGGGTGATCGTGCTCAGAGATGGGGAGATCGTCGGCACCCACCACAACGACAACCCGAAGAACCCCGACGACCTCGCCTGGTGAACACCCTCAGGCTCAAGCGCCGCCGCGACATCGGTCGCCAGAAATGGCAGTTCATCGCCGTGCTGGTCACCGTGGTTCTCGGCGTTGCCCTGTTCGCAGGAATGTTCAACGCCTACCTCAATCTCGGGTCGTCTCTCGAAAGCTCCTACGCCCGTCTGGGAATGGCGGACATGACCGTCACCAATCCGGATGACGGCTTCGTGGACACGGCG
>JAZFTT010000051.1:0-7262 GCA_036446835.1 Acidimicrobiia bacterium | reverse complement strand
ACCTGCGATGGATTCGGCTTCGTCAAGCTGATCGCCGAGCCCTTGGAGACCATCATCGCCAAGATCGCCGCGGCGCTGGCTGCGCTTTTGACGATCCTTCTGCTGATCATCGCCTTCACCGGACGCACTCGCCCCGTAGAGGTGCCAGTCGACACTGCCGGTGGCGAGGGTTCTGACGCTGCTACCGCTGCGGGGGTGACTGGCGCTGCTACCGCTACGGGGGTTTCGAGCGAGGACGACGACGAGAACGACACCGTGGAAAGCCACGAGCCAGGCACCGAGGATCTCCCCGAAAGGGATGATCTGGCCTAGCTCGTTTTGTCAGGACCGGGTTATACCGCGACAATCGTGGTGTGACCCAAGGTCCTCTGAGTCTCGCCCAAGACCTCGTCGCCGATTGGAAGGACCAAGCGGCCTGTGGGGGATACCCCAACGCCCTCTTCTTCCCTGGCCCGGACGCACCATCGAGAGCGGTGGAACGCGCCCGGGCAGTCTGCGCGGTCTGCCGGGTCGCCCAGAATTGTCTCGAGTACGCCTTCGAATCCAACCAGCGTTCCGGTATCTGGGCCGGCACCACCGAGGACGAGCGAAAGTCACTTCGTCGCAAGTGGCTTGCTGCCCGACGTCGCAGCGCTTAGCGGCCAACGGAACGCGAGAGCGATGAGCAAACAGGCCGAATACGTGCTGAGAACTGTCGAGGAGCGGGGTATCCGCTTTGTCAGGCTCTGGTTCACCGACGTTCAAGGGTTTCTCAAGTCCGTCTCTATCAGTCCCACCGAGCTCGAGGTCGCCTTCGAGGAGGGGATGACATTCGATGGGTCGTCAATCGACGGGTACGCACGGATACAGGAAGCCGACATGCTCGCCCAGCCCGATCCGTCGACCTTCGCCGTGTTGCCATGGCGATCGGAGCAGCAGGTCGCCCGGATGTTTTGCGACATCTACACACCCGACGGTGAGCCGTTCTCTGGAGATCCGCGCATCGTCCTCAAGCGAAACCTAGAACGCGCATCGGAAATGGGTTACACCTTCTACACGGCTCCCGAACTCGAGTTCTTCTATTTCGAAGATGATGGGCCCAACCCCCAGGTGCTGGATCGCGGCGGCTACTTCGACCTGACGCCGCTCGACGTTGCCCAGGAGTACCGAAGAAAGACGATCAACGCCCTGGAGCAATTGGGCATCCCGATCGAGCATTCCCACCACGAAGTGGCTCCAAGCCAGCACGAGATCATCGCGCGCTACACCGATGCACTGACCATGGCCGACAACATCATGACCTCCCGACTGACGGTGAAGGAGGTGGCCCTTCAGAGTGGCATCTACGCGACGTTCATGCCCAAGCCACTCGAGGATTTCGACGGTTCGGGTATGCACCTCCACGTCTCGTTGTTCGAAGGCGACGTGAATGCCTTTCATGAGCCGGGAACCCAGGGCGCCCTGTCAAAGGTGGGCCAGGCATTCATCGCAGGCCTGCTCCGTCATGCAGCAGAGTTGACTGCCGTGACGAACCAGTGGGTCAACTCGTACAAGCGCCTCGTGGCAGGTTTCGACGCTCCGATCTACATCTCGTGGGCACGAAACAACCAGTCCTCCCTGGTCAGGGTGCCATCGGTCAAGAAGGGGAAGCCGTCTTCGGTGAGAGTCGAGTACCGGGCAGCCGACGCTGCGTGCAACCCCTATCTGGCGCTTTCCGTGATCCTCGCTGCCGGCCTTGCGGGCATTCGGGAGGGTTACGAACTTCCCCCCGAGGTAGCGGCCGATGTCAAACGTCTCACTGCAGCCGAGCGAGCGGCAGCCGGTGCCAAAAGACTGCCGGAGACTCTGTCCGAGGCACTCGACCTTCTCGAACAATCCGACCTCGTCGCCGAGGCGCTCGGTGAACACGTTTTTGATTGGTTTCTCCGCAACAAGAGAGCCGAGTGGGACCGGTATCAGCACCATGTCTCAGGATTCGAGCTCGACACCTATCTGCCGATCCTGTGATAGCAGCGGTGTTCCCGGAAGGCTGGTCTGAGGACCTCGCCGACGGGCTGGCACTGGCGGGAGTCACCGCCACGCCGCTAACGGAGCTCACACCGGAAGATCCGTCGTTGCACGAGGCCGACGTCCTGATCGTGGAGTTGGGCCTGCAGCCAATGCGGCGGCTGCGAGAAGTGAGTCGTATCTCGGAGGTCGTCGGGTTGCCCACCCTGCTGCTCGCCGCGCCGGAGCAGATGGCCCTTTTCGAAAGCGCTGTCGGCATCACCGATTTTGCCGTCACCCCGATCGAACCCGTCGAGTTCCGTCTCCGGCTCCATCGTCTCCACCGCAGCGAGTCATCGGACGAGGTTCTGCGGTTCAAGGATCTCGTCCTCAATCCTCTCAACTACCAGGCGGCTCTGGCGGACGAGCCAATGGACCTGACCTTCATGGAGTACGAGTTGCTTCGCTTCCTGATGGGAAACCAGGTGCGGGTCTGGTCCAGGGCACAGCTCCTGTCGAAAGTGTGGGGCTACGACTATTACGGCGGCGCCCGCACGGTTGACGTCCACGTCCGACGTCTCCGCGCCAAACTCGGTGAGGAGCGCGCCTCCTGGATCACCACCGTCCGATCGGTCGGGTACCGCTTCGGGTAAGCAAGCGTGTGCAGGTAAGTGGACCACGGCTACGACCCTGCACAGGCTTCATGGCACAATCAGCGCGATGGGATTTCGAACCAAGCAAATACACGCAGGGGTCGAGCCTGATCCGACCACCGGGGCGATTCTGACCCCGATCTACCAGTCGACCACCTTCGTCCAGGAGTCAGTCGACAGCTACATGGGAAAGGGGTACTCGTACTCCCGGGCCGGCAACCCGACGGTGCGGGCGCTCGAGGAGAAACTCACCGCACTCGAAGGTGGCCTCGACGCCACTGCATACTCCTCGGGGATGGCCGCCACGGTGGCAGTATTTCTCGGTCTTCTCGAGGCGGGCGATCACGTTGTCATCGCCGACGTGGTCTACGGGGGGACCTACCGGTTCACTGACCAGTTTCTGACCAAGTTCGGAGTCGATGTCGATTTCGTCGACGCCGCCAACATCGAAGACGTCCGGGCGGCCATCAAACCCAACACCGTGATGGTGTTCACGGAGACTCCGGCCAACCCAACTTTGAAGGTCACCGATCTTGCTGCCGTCTCCGGCATCTGTGGGGATGCCGGGGTCCTTCACGTCTCCGACAACACCTTCCTGACCCCGTACTTCCAGCGCCCGTTTGAGCTAGGGGCCGATATCATCATCCACTCGACAACCAAATTCCTGGAGGGCCACAACGCCACCATCGGAGGTGCCGTTGTCGTCAATGACGCAGAGCACCAGGAAAAGATCGCCTTCGCCCGGATCGCCGCCGGCCTCGTGATGTCACCGATGGTTGCCTGGCTCACGCTCCAGGGCATCAAGACCCTCAGCGTGCGCATGGATAGCCAGTCGGCAAGCGCCATGACCGTCGCCGAGTTTCTCCAGAAGCACGACGCTGTCGATTATGTCAACTATCCCGGTCTCCCCGACCACCCCCAGTACGAGTTGTCCCAAACCCAGGCGAGCGGCTTTGGTGCAATGGTCGGCTTCGAAGTCCACGGTGGTGCAGAGGCCGCCAAGTTGCTCATGAACGCGGTTGAGCTGTGGAGCCTCGCTGAGAACCTCGGGTCGGTTGAGTCCCTGATCACACATCCAGTCACCATGACCCACGCTGCCGTCCCTCGCGATGAGCGGATCGCCGTGGGGATCACGGACGGGCTGGTCCGGCTTTCGGTAGGTCTCGAGGACGTCGAAGACCTGATCGAGGATCTGGACTCCGCCCTCCGCCGAATCTGAGGGTGCAGTTGAGCCCTTGGCTCAAGAAAGCTCTTGCCGGGGCAACCCTCGTCGTCGCCCTGCTGGTTGTCCTCGCCACCACCGGACCACGGCCGGAAACCGAGATATCAGGGTCGATCCGACGTATCGGGGGTGTTTGTCTCCAGCTCGATCGGTGGGATCTATTCGGCTGGAGAGTCGTCGGCCACACGCACACCGTCTCCGACATCCAAAACGGGATGTGGCACAAGGCATCCGACAGTCCGCCTTGCGCCGAAGTTCTCAAACAGAACTATCTCGTCAGAATGCCATTCGACGCTCCCAACGATACCTACCGAATCTGTGGCCTGGCCGACGAACAACCTTGTGTCGAATTCAGACGGGTGCCGTTTCAGGGGTCGCCCGGGCCCTGACCAGTGTGTCACGGGCGAACACGACACCGTCGTCCGTGTCTATCGGGCGACGCACAACCTGCGCCTCGATCACCGTCAGACCGCTCAGCCACGACCTGATCGATTCGACATTCCACAGGATCTCGGGAATCTGCGGACCGCCATGGCCATCTTCGATGTTGGATCGATCGTGCCCGATCAAGAAGATCTCACCATCCGGCTTCAACCAGTCGACGGCTCTCTTGACCAGCGGTCCAAGCTGATCCTCGGGAAGGTGGAGATAGGCGATGAGAACCAGGTCAAAAGTGACAGACGGCTCCCACGTGAGAACGTCAGCGACGACGAAGTCCACGGCGTTGGAGATAGCCCGGCCTCGCTCCACAGCTACTTCGGAGAAGTCCACCGCCGTCATGGTCCAGCCAAGCTCGCTCAGCCAGATGGCGTTGCGCCCTTCGCCCGAAGCCAGGTCCAACCCGACTCCGGGCTGTGCAGGGCCAAGGCGGTCGGCAACGAAGAGATTCGGCTTGATCGACCAGAGCCGGTCAGTGACCCGATACCGCTCATCCCAACTTCCGGATTCCAACTAGTGCCCCCCACAGCAAATACGCTGACGTTTCAACGGACAGAGGACGCCGCTCGCGGCGTCCTCGTCCTCGACGCACCGCACCGACCGGGTGCGCCTGTGTCCTGTCTCCTGGCGAGGCGACGCCCCTGTCTCGCCGAAACATGCGCCGTACTTACCTTGGAGATCACTAGCCGAACTCGATTCCCTGTGCGAGCGGAAGTTCGTCGCCCCAGTTGATCGTCGTGGTCTGGCGTCGCATGTATGCCTTCCATGCGTCCGACCCGGCCTCGCGGCCCCCACCCGTCTCCTTCTCACCGCCAAAAGCGCCACCGATCTCGGCACCGGAGGTTCCGATGTTCACATTTGCAATGCCACAGTCAGATCCGATGGCGCTGAGGAACCTCTCGGAGTTCTTCAACGACTCGGTGAAGATCGCCGACGAGAGTCCCTGCGTGACGCCATTCTGGATCTCGATCGCCTCTGCGAGGGTGTCGAATTCGATCACCCAGAGAATCGGGGCAAAAGTCTCATCCTTTGTGATCGAGGCATCCTTGGGGACGACGACGATCGTCGGCTCCACAAAATACCCCGAGCGGTCTATCCGGTTTCCGCCGCTGACGACCCGTCCCCCTTGCTCGCGGGCGATTTCGAGAGCTGTCATCATCTTGTCGATCGCCCCCTCTGAGACAAGAGGTCCCATCAATGTGGAATCGTCGAGAGGATCGCCGACTGTCACCTGCTGGTAGGCCTCGAGCAGACGACTCACCATCTTGTCTGCCACAGCACGATGAACCAGGAGACGACGCAGCGAGGTGCAACGCTGGCCCGACGTACCCACCGCGGCGAAGAGTGTCCCGCGGATCGCTAGGTCGATGTCGGCATCGTCCATCACGATGAGAGCGTTGTTGCCTCCAAGCTCGAGAATGGATCGACCCATCCGCTGTGCAACGGCCGGACCCACGATGCGACCCATCCGACACGATCCCGTTGCCGACACCAGCGGAACCCGAGTGTCGTGGTTCATTGCATTGCCGACCGTCTTGCCGTCACCGACGACCAAGTTGAACACCCCTTCGAACCCCGACCCTGCCATTACGCTCTGAGCAATCTTGGTAACGGCGATCGCAGTCAGAGGAGTGCGCTCGGAAGGCTTCCAGACAACCGTGTCGCCACACACCGCGGCAATAGCCGCGTTCCACGACCAAACCGCCACCGGGAAATTGAATGCGCTGATGACCCCCACCGGTCCGAGCGGGTGCCAATGCTCGTACATACGATGACTCGGACGCTCGGAGGTCATCGTGTTTCCGTAGAGCTGACGCGACAAGCCGACGGCGAAGTCGCAGATGTCAACCATCTCCTGAACCTCGCCAACGCCTTCCGGAAGTATCTTTCCCATCTCGAGTGTGACGAGACCACCCAAGGCAGCGGTGTTCTCCCTGAGGGCATTGCCCAAACGGCGGATGTAATCGCCGCGTTTTGGCGCCGGAAGCTGCCGCCAGCGCTCGAAGGTCTCAACCGAGTTGGCGACGACCCTGTCGTAATCATCGATCGAAGCAAGGGTCGCGGTCGCCAACGAATCTCCGGTCGCCGGGTTGATCACGTCGACAGTCTCGCCACTCCCCTCCAACCACTCGCCGGCAAAAACGCCTGAGTTGTGAGACTCGAGGCCAAGCGACTCAAAGATCTCCTGGGTTGTCATCTCGCGGCCACCACCTCGATCTCCACCAGAAACCCCCCGGGCAGGGCCCCGGCCTGAATCGCCGACCTGGCAGGCGGCTCCAGATCGAAATAGGAGCCGTATACCTCGTTCACCGCCGGGTAGTCGTCGATGTCGGCAAGGAAGAGCGTCGACTTGGCGATATCGGAATACCCGAGCCCCAGGTCGCCGAGGATGGCACCTATGTTCTTCATCACTTGATGAGACTGTGCAACGACATCA
The DNA here is from genome assembly GCA_036446835.1 of Acidimicrobiia bacterium. GTDB lineage: Bacteria > Actinomycetota > Acidimicrobiia > Spongiisociales > ZC4RG35 > SZUA-217. Next base: position 547 of record JAZFTT010000051.1, on the reverse strand, counting down.
TCGGGGCTGCGCTCTCCCGTCATCGGGTCGAGCGCCACCTGACCGGATAGAAAGACCAGGCCACCAGCCTCGGTCGCGAGTGAATAGGGACCCATCGCTGACGGCGCCGACGGAGTTTGGGGAACTGATTTGGCCAATAGGAATCTCCTGCTCTTTTCCACGAGCGTACAACCAAAAAGAAGGGGCCCGGCAAGCCGGACCCTTCAAGATCAGCGGTGAGTGGGGTCAGGAAAAGGAGTTCCCGCAGCCGCAAGATCGGGTGACATTGGGATTGTCGATGGCAAACCCGGCACCCATCAGACCTTCCTTGTAGTCAAGCGTGGAGCCCCTAACCATCTCTGCGCTCTGTGGATCGACAACGACCTTGACGTTGTCGAAAACATCGACCAGATCGTCATCGTCGATTTCAGCATCGAAGTACATCTCATAGGAGAATCCGCTGCAGCCACCGGGGCGGACAGCTACGCGTAGGGCAAGATCGGGATCACCCTCGGCGGCGATCAGCTCGGCGACCTTGACGACTGCGAAATCAGTCAGGTTGACGGTC
>JAZFTT010000050.1:0-2174 GCA_036446835.1 Acidimicrobiia bacterium | reverse complement strand
CGATGCCCACAAACACACTTGACCAAACTCCTCGCGAGATGGTCGCCCTGAACGCCGACATCGTCGGCTATAGCAAGCTTCTAGCCGATGATCTCGAGGCCACAACAGCGGCCATGGAGGAGTATCACCACCTCGTCGAGAATAGAATCGCCGAGAGCGGCGGCATCCTGGTCAATTTCGTCGGGGACAACTTCATGGCCGTCTTCGACAACGCAACCGATGCCATGCGCGCTTCGATTGCCATCTCGGCAGCCATCGAAACCAAGAACCTAGACATCCCGAGTAGTCGTCGGGTGAGATTCAGAATGGGTATCGACCAAGGTGAGGTTTCGATTTCCGGCGATAACTACTTCGGGGACGCCCTCAACATCGCAGCCCGTATCCAGGCAATGGCCCTCCCGGGAGGCGTCAGTGTTTCTGGAAGGGTCTACAGGTCGCTTGATGAGCCGGAACTGCGTTTCAAGTCAATGGGTCGCAAGGATCTCAAGAACATCCCCGAGGAGGTTGAGGTCTACGAATTCGCCGACCTTCCCGCCGAAGGAGAGGCAACAACCGGTGACCGGACGCTCGCTCTGGAGGCGCCCACGATCGCCATCCTCCCCATTCACACCGAGATGGTCGACTCTTCCGTCGGTTCGGCTGCTCAGATACTGCGAGCAGATCTGATGTACCGGTTGTCGAACATGCCAAACCTGAATGTGATCGACGCCAAAGACGAAACCGGTGCCGCTGGACCCTCGGTCCGGTACTGGCTGGAAACCGGGATCCATCAGTTCGGAGACCAGGTGCGGGTCTATGCCTCTGTACTCGAGGTTTCCACCCTGAGCCCGGTCACGTCAGATCGGTGGACATCCACAAGCGCCGACTTGCTCACCCTTTCCGATCAGGTCTCCGACGATGTTGCCCGGTCATTGGAGATCGAATTGATAATTGGCGAGCCAGCCCGTATCTACAACGACCTTTTTGACGCCGACGCCATCAAGACGGTCTACCAGGGCTGGTACCAATTGACCTCCGGCACTCCCGAAGGATGGGCACGTTCCGTGGAGCTTTTTGGCGAGGTGGCAATATCCCATCCCGATCAGCCGTACGGCCATGTGCTCTCGGCGTTTGCCAACTGGATGGGTGCGGCACAAGGGATCGTCAAAGACAGGGAGGCCCATTTAGAGATGGCCTACGAGCAAGCGCAACGAGCCGCTTCGATGGGTGACCAAACGGGTCTATCCGGCACCGTGATGGCAGCGATATTGATGTCTCAAGGACATGCTGAGAAGGCCCTGCAAAGGGTCGAATCGACCGAGATTACGCGACCGACATGTGACATCACCTTCGCTCTGGAGGGCAGTGTCCGTCGCTACATGGGTCAATGGGAGAAATCAGTGGACCTCCTCGACAAAGCAATGCGTCTCAGCGCGGTCAACAAGCCCTGGTACCCCACCGTTCAAGCATGCTCGCTGTATATGGGTGGGCGTGTCGAACAGGCAGCTGCCACCGCTGAAGCGGTGATCGAATATCAGCCAAACAACCTGGAAGCTCTTCTCGTCCTGGCGGCCTCCCAGGTTGAGTTGGGGATGGATCGCCGTGCCCGAGCGACAGCCGAGTTGATCAAAGAGCGGTACCCCGCTGTCAACGTAGAGAAGTGGTTGGCCGAAAACCCCTATCAGGATGCAGCAATGGTCGAGCGCTGGAAAAAGGATCTGGCGGCCGCGGGTGTGATCACGGATTCGAGCTGATCTCGCCGGTCTCCGACTTACGCAGAGCCCGTCTCATGATCTTGCCTGTGGTGGTGCGGGGAAGGTCGTCGACGAATTCGATCTGACGGGGCACTTCATGGGCCGCCAGCCGGGTTCTGACGTGGCTCTGAAGCTCGGTGCTCAGACTCTCCGTTATCTCAACCCCCGGTCGAACCACGACATATGCCGCCGGCACCTGGCCCCTTATTTCGTCGGGCACTCCAACGACCGCACACATCGCGACGGCGGGGTGACCCATGAGGGATTCCTCGATCTCACCCGGGCCGATCCGGTAACCCATTGACATGATCACATCGTCCTTGCGGCTCTTGAACCACAGATAGCCGTCCTCGTCCTCCACACCAAGGTCGCCGGTGAGGAGCCAGTCGTCCCGGTACTTGTCATCGGTGGCGTCGGGACTGTTCCAGTAGCGCAGCATCG
>JAZFTT010000049.1:0-4041 GCA_036446835.1 Acidimicrobiia bacterium | reverse complement strand
CAGGCGGGACGTCTGCGATTGATCGGATCACCTCTATCCGATCTGCAAAACGACAAGCCCGGGAACGGCGCCATCGTCACCCTCCGTCCAGGGAGCACGTGGCAAGAGGAAACGATGTGGCAGCCAGGAGACTCCCCCCGCTTCGGCGAGAAGTCAGATCTGAGGGTGGTCAGAGCCGGCGACGGCCCCACACAACCGACTCCGGCGTGAAGTCTCCTCTGCCAGCAGCCATGCCACTGGTGGCTGCGGTGACATGGACAGTTGCCCTCATCGTCGACGGGGGGCCCTTCGACTCCACCTCGGTGTTCCTGATGTGCGTCGGTCTCCTCGGCGTGGGGACGACGTCGGTCGCCGGCATCGTGGTTGCTGGTGGCCGGTGGGCCCGAAGGCTGGGCCTGGTATTGGTTGGAGCGACGGCCTTACTGGCAGTATTTCGACCCATCGACTTGCTCTGGATCATCGGACTCGTCGCGACAGCCTTGGCCGGGCTGTCTCTCAACATGGCATCGGTTACCAACCGGGTGCGCAAACTCCCGGCCGCGGCCGGTCCTCCGGCGAGATCGGTGCTGGTTCCCTTGATCCTTCTCGGAACACCGTTCGTGCTGGGCATCGCCAACAGCAACTCACAACCCTGGGTGATCCTGATGGTGGGCCTCAGCGCGCCTCTCGCCGCCTTCGCCTACTCACGGGTCCTCCCGGGCGGTCTTCTGGCGGTCCGACTGCTGTGGCCGGCGCTGGCCATCAGTGCGGCGTATCCAATGGGGGCGCCCGGCGGTTTCGTCAGCGTCAGTTTGGGCGTCCTGATCGCCGCCCTGGCCTGGGACCCCACGGTCAAGACCGCCTTTCATCCTCCCAAAGAGGTCGGATCGTCCTATCCGATCCCGCCTGAACTTGCTCCAAAGGAGATCCTCGACGAGGCCGGGATCGACGATCGCGGTAGACCAAGCGCCCCCCAAGACCACCCATGAGACGATCCCCGAATCCCTGGATCGCGATACCTTCGATAACCCTCGGGCTCCTCGCCGGGGCGCTTGGCTGGGTCGTCACTGTTGTCAGCTGCGGCCAGCCCGATAGCGCGGGACAGATCTCATCCTGCAACGGGTGGGCGTTCGCGGTCGCCGCTATCGCTTTCGTGGCGGTGACGGTTGGGGTGGGGCTCGTCCTGGTGCTGGTCTATCGCAGCCTTGCCGAATGGCGGGAAAAGACAAAGTGAAAGCCACTACACCCTGCTGAAGATCAGCGAGACGTTGTGTCCGCCAAAGCCGAACGAGTTGGACATGGCATGGTCGAACTCGAGCTCTCGCGCCACGTTTGGCACATAGTCGAGATCACATTCCGGATCTGGCGTCTCATAGTTGATCGTTGGCGGCAGCACCTGGTCAGCCAGCGCCAGGATACTGAAAACAGCCTCCACGCTGCCCGCACCTCCGAGAATGTGGCCTGTCATCGACTTCGTCGACGAGACGGGCGTGGTATCGGCTTCAGCCCCCAACGCCAAACGAATAGCTGCTGTCTCAGTCGAATCGTTGGCTGACGTCGAGGTCCCGTGGGCGTTTATGTAGCCGATCTCCTCGGGGGCCAGACCGGCATCGTCCATGGCGGCCCTCATCGCGCGTGCCGCCCCTGATCCCCCGGGTCTGGGGAGGGTGATGTGATATGCGTCGGCTGACATGCCATAGCCCGTGACCTCGGCGAGCGGCCTTGCTCCACGCGCATCTGCGTGCTCCACCGACTCGAGCACCAGTACGGCTCCGCCTTCGCCCATGACGAATCCGTCACGCCCGGCATCGAAGGGCCGTGATGCCGACTCCGGGTCGTCGTTGCGCATCGAAAGTGCCCTCGCCTGTGCGAATGTGGCCACCCCAAATGTCGTGATCGCAGCCTCGGCTCCTCCGGCGACCATGACATCGGCGGCACCCCTCCGGATCAATTCTGTGGCGTCCCCGATGGCGTTGGCCGAGGCGCTGCAAGCCGTGACCACACAAGAGACCGGTCCGGTCAGGCCGTGCTCGATCGATACCAGACCCGCCGCCATGTTGGGAATGATCCGGGGAACTCCGGTCGGGCTGACCCGTCCGGGCCCTCGATCACGCAGCGTGTCTATCTCCTCAATGAAAGAGCCCATGCCTCCGAAGCCGGCGCCGACCATGACGCCGACGCGTGAAGCTGCTTCAGGATCGCCCGAGTAGTCCAGGCCCGCATCGGAGATCGCCTGACGGGAGGCAACGATGAAGAACTCCGAGAATCGGTCGAGACGTCTGGCATCCTTCCGCTCGAAATGCAACGAGTTGTCCCATTCCGAGACCTCGCCGGCGATCCTTGTCCGGTAGTCGAACGTATCGAAAAGGGTGATTGGGCCAATCCCGGATGTGCCTCGCTTGATGGCTGCCCACGAAGAAGCAACATCGAGACCCAGCGGCGTGATCGCTCCCATTCCGGTGACGACAACCCGACGCCGATCCGATGGCATCGGCTAGCGGCCCGCCAGGTCAGACACCCAGCTTGTTGTTGACTAGATCGATGGCCTGACCGACGGTCATGATCGACTCGGCCTCTTCGTCCGGGATCTTGATGTCGAACTCATCCTCGAGAGCCATCAGAAGCTCAACGACACCAAGACTGTCCACATCGAGATCTTCCTCGAAGTGGGCATCGTCATTGATCTTGTCAGCATCCAGTCCGAGTTCCGACACGAGCACGCCGTTGAGACGGCTCGAAACCTCGTTTCTATCCACTTTCTTCTCCTCGCTCGTTGGTTTATCTGGAAGAACTTACAGGGCAATGCCCCCGTCGACCGAAATCACCTGCCCGGTGACGTAGGAGGCATCGTCCGACGCCAGGAAGCTGACCGCACCGGCCACATCCTCAGGGCTCCCGAACCTGCCAAGACTGATGGATCCGAGGACGACGTCCTTCACGTCCTCTCCAAGGGCATCGGTCATGTCGGTGTCGATGAACCCGGGGGCGACGACGTTGACGGTGATGCCGCGTGAACCGACCTCTTTCGCCACCGACTTGGCGAACCCGACAATGCCGGCCTTCGAGGCCGCATAGTTGGCCTGGCCCGCGTTGCCAACCAGCCCGGCCACCGAGGCGATCGAGATGACACGACCCCATCTGGCCTTCAGCATGCCTCTCATCGCGGCTTTGGTGCACAGGAAGACAGAACGCAGATTGGTCGCGATCACCTCGTCGAACTGGTCGTCGCTCATCCGGAGTAACAGGTTGTCTCTGGTGATCCCGGCGTTATTGACGAGAACGGACACGGCCCCGAGTTCGTCCTTGATCTGATCGAACATGGCACCCACCTGTTCACCATCGGAAACGTCCGCCCTTATTGCAATTGCCTCCCCACCGGATTCGCCGATTTGGGCAACAACCTCAGCCGCCGCATCGCCGCTGTGGGCGTAATTGACGACGACCCGGTGCCCTGACCCGGCAAGCCGGATGGCCATCGCCCGCCCCAGACCCCGGGAGGCGCCGGTTATCAGGGCCACCCTCCCTTCGCTCCCCTGGTTCACGTCATCTTCTCCGGCAGTCCGAAGAAGTCGAAGTTTGGCTGAAGCAACTCCAATGTGCCCCGATCGGGGGGCGGAAGCTCGGCGTCGCTCTCCCCGAGGCTTGTGACTCTCGACCCCCACTTGTAGACCAGAGAGGCCCAGGTGAGACCACCCCCGAACGCAGTGAACAGAATGATGTCCCCCGGTGCAATCCGCCCGTCCTCCAGCGCTTCGGTCAATGCCACCGGGATGGTGGCGGCCGAAGTGTTTCCGTAGGACTGGATGTTGACATAGACCTTCGCCCCGTCGAGACCAAGACGACGGGCGGTGGCGTCGATGATCCGGGAATTGGCCTGGTGGGGAATGAGGAGGTCTACGTCTTCCAGCCCAAGGCCGGCTTTATCGAGAGATACCAGCGAAGACTCACCCATCTTGGTCACCGCTCTTCGGAAGATCTCCTGACCCTCCATGCTGATCCCACACATTGCCGGGTCGGGATGAACTCGATCTCCCATCGTCCCGTCGATGGGCACTTCCAACA
>JAZFTT010000048.1:0-11139 GCA_036446835.1 Acidimicrobiia bacterium | reverse complement strand
CTGCTTCCCCGGGAAGGCATCGAAGACTCGGAGTAGTCGCTAGCCGTGATCAGTCCCCTGACTCCCGAAACACCGCTGTGAAGGTTCGGATGAGGATCTTCACGTCGAGTGGCACCGACCTGGTCTTGACGTACACCTCGTCGTAGTGAGTTCTCTCCGACATGGTGATGGTGTCCCGTCCCTCGACCTGCGCGAGACCGGTGATCCCCGGTTTGACCTCGAAACGAGGATTGTCCACACCGATCAATTCGGCCTCCACAGGCACCAGCGGCCTCGGCCCGACCAGCGACATTGGCCCACGGACAACGTTCCAGAGGTTGGGCAACTCATCGATCGACCATCGGCGCAGGAAGTGTCCAACGACAGTGATTCGATCGTCTTCCTCAATGCGAATCTTGGGTGCCATCTCGGTGTGTCGCGACGCCTCGAGGCGGGCCAGATGCTCGGCGAAGACGAGCTCGTCGTTGTCTGCCTCCATGGTTCTGATCTTCAGCATCCCGAAGGGCTGTCCGTCTTTGCCGATCCTGGTCTGCCGGAAGAAGATCGGTCCGGGGCTGTTGATCCGCACGGCGATGCCCGCCAGCACGATCACCGGTGTGGTCAGGACCAGAACCACCAACGACACAGCGATATCTAGCGTCCTCTTGGCAACCTTGGCAGCCGCCTTGGAGTCTTCCTTGATCTCATCGGCATCCCTGACGACCACGGCACCGGCAACGAGAGCCGCCAGGGCCAGGACCTCGCCCACAACGAAGCCGATTCCGACCCTGGTCACGATGTCCAGCGACGCAGTGAGAATGAGGGCCGCCGCCGCCGAAAGAAGACCGCTCAGCCAGGCGATGGCCAGTCTGAGCGATTGTCCGCGCGCCACCAGGATTTGACCGACAAATAGGCCGCCACCGGCAAACACCACGCCAAAGGCGATGGCGGCCGCCGTCAGACGACTGGGGGCGAAGTCGGGCCCGAAGGCAATTTCGACGATCCACGGGCCGGCCAGCCATCCCATGGCTGCGGCGATGACAGCCAGACCCGACGCGGCCCATCCCATACCACGCGCCCATGCCCCCAACTCCTGACGTTCTCCCCGTGCAGCCATTTCGGTGAAGGGGGGCAGTATCCGTGCCAGAAGGTTGTATCCGAAGGTGAGAGGGGCCCGTCCCAGAGTGAATGCCGCGAAGGCAATGCTGATCTCGACGGCCGAGCCACCCAGCGCCCCAACGACGAGTGGCCCCGCCAGCAGCAGCGCCTGTGATGACGCTGCCGCGAGGACAAGCCCGGTGAGCAAGCCCCGGTCATCGAGAGTGTTCTTGGCGTTCTCGTCCAGCTCTTCTCGATCGACTTCGACTCGTCGAAACGGTCTCCAAACGAGAACGACTAGCGGGCCGAGGATCAAACCGAGAGCGAATCCGGTTGCGGAGGGCCTGACCAAGGTAACCCCTACCGCGACAACCAGACGAACAAGAGAGGCGCCGCCCGACGCCATCCCATAGGCACGGAATCTCCTCCACCCGGCCAGATGGCCGCGGGCGGTGGCAAACACGAAGTGAACGCCGATCGTCAGCGCCGTGAAGACGACGAACCGTCGATCCCCGTTGAGATATTGGTCAGCCCCGAGGAAGGCCACCGTGGTCGCCACCACCATCGTCATGCCGGCAAGCCAGTAGGCCCGAGCCGGCAGGCCGGGCCGGGATCTATCGATTGTCAGCCTCCTTACAGCGAGCTGCTCGATTGGCAACAGGATCACGATGAAAGTCAGAAAATGAATCGTGAGGAGCACCGAGACTGGTGAGAAGGCTTCCGCACCCAGCGTCCGTCCCCCAAGCAACTGGTAGGCATAAGCCCCCATTCCGGCAACGAGGCTGCCGCCAACGATGTAGGCCGTGCCGTCGCTACGTAGATATGCGTAGCGGGTTTCGGGCTGTTGTCCTTTCGATGAGGTCATGGAGTCGCTTCTTGGTCTCGTGAAGGGCGAGGGGCCGGAGAGTATGCGTTCGTTCTCAGGTCTTCCGGCCTTGTTGAAAGAAACGAATAGTCATTTCCAATCCGTAGAATTCCGTCGAGTTGGCCACCTCTATTCATCCCTCCGACTCTTCACCGCCGCGGCGCGGGAGTCTGGCCGCGCTTGCGTCGGCCCTGGTGCCCGGGTTGGGGCAGACCTACCTCGGTCGTCGCGACATCGGCCGCAGACTCTTCATCATCGACGCAGTCATTGCCGGGTTTGCGTTGTTCTCGCTCCTCTTTCTTCGGAGTGATGTCATCAAGATCTGGGTTTCGTCCGGGGCCCTTGCCCTTTTGATGGTGTTGAACCTGGCGATTCTGGCCTACAGATGGTTGGCTGCGGCCGACGCCTACTACTCCGTTCCCGACTCGGAAGAGCCAAGATGGTTGACCGGCCTGGGTATTGTGGCCGTCGCAGCGGCACTCGTCGTGCCGCATCTCCTGTTTGGCTATCTCATTGTGGTCCAGGCAAGCCTCATCGATACAGTGTTCTCGGCGTCGGAACCGGCCGTTGTGATCGCTTCAGCACCCGGAGATCCGACCGCGGAGCCATCTGGAGTTGTCGGTGTCGTAACCTCGACCACAACGGCTGAGCAGACCACGACCACGATCGCCGCGACGCTCTGGGACGGTCTGGAGCGTCTCAACATCGTTCTGTTCGGCGCCGATGCCGGGGAAGGCCGGAGCGGGCTTCGCACCGATACGACCATTGTTCTGAGCATCGACCCATCGACGGGAGACACCGCGATGTTCTCTGTGCCACGCGATCTGTCCAACGCACCTCTTCCCGAAGGCATGGGGATGTGGGACTGTGACTGCTTCCCGGACCTGATTACCCACCTCTACGACGCTGCTCTTCAGAATCCGGAGGCGTTTCCAGGCCCCAACACCCCACCGATCAACGCCCTGAAGGGGGCCCTTGGTGAGATGTTGGGGCTCCCCATCCACTATTACGCCCTGGTCACACTGGAGGGGTTTGTCGATGTCGTGGACGCACTCGGCGGTGTGACCATCGAAATACCAGAGACCATCTTCGATGACACCTATCCGCATGAGGACGGGAGCATCGAAAGTATCGAGATCAAGGAAGGGACACGACATCTCAACGGTCATGAGGCTCTTGCCTATGCCCGAATACGACGCCATTCAGACGACTTCAACCGGATGAACCGCCAGCGTTGCGTTCTCGAGGCCGTCTTGGAGCAGTCGAGTCCCGTCGAGATTCTGTTTCGGTTCGGTGCGGTCGCTGAGGCAATGAAGAGAAGCCTGAAGACTGACATACCCCAGGAGCGCCTCGCCGACTTCATCGACCTGCTTCCGGTGATTTCCACAGATCGGATCGCAACCCTGCGGATCACGAGAACCGAGTACAAGACGGGCAGTGCGCCCGGGCGCACCTACTACGACATAGACAGGATCAGAGAAGACGCGCAGTTCTTGATGGCCGATCCCGAGGCTGCCCAGGAGGAGTTGGCTCTGGACGATCTAGACAGCACCTGCGGCGTGACCGAGAGCTAACCCTCCACTTCAGTTGAACTGGGGGATGACCTCTCGTGCGAATAGCTCGAGGCTGGAAGTGTCATAGGCGGCGTCGGGAAAGTAGACGATGGCATAGGTCATCCCATTCGATTCCCACTCTTTGAGCCCGGACACGATCTGGTCCGGGGTTCCGGACATCGAGTCGAACAAAGACACATTTTTCTCCGCCTTCTCCTCGGCTACGTACTTGGAGAGATGAGCTTTGAGCCAGGCTTTCTTCTCATCTACCTCTGCCTCGTTTTCTCCACACACGATGTTGAAGTTGGTGGATCGGACTATGGCGTCGTAGTCGGTGCCGAGGTCGTGGCAGTGACCTCTCAACGCTTCTGATTTCTGCCGAAACTGAGCGAGATCAATCCCAAAATTGGTGTAGGCGGCGTGTTTGGCGGCGATCTTCAGAGTTATCTGCTCGCCGCCACCGGCTATCCAAAAGGGTATGTGTGGCTTCTGGATGGGCTTCGGCTGGGAGATGGCTCCCTGGAGGTTGTAGTACCTGCCCTTGTAGGTGACCTCGTCCTCGGTCCAGAGCGCCTTCATGATCTCGACGCCTTCTCGAAGCATCCCCAGTCGACTTGCCGGAGGGAGAAACTCGTAGCCGTAACCGTCATGCTCGTGCTCGTACCATCCGGCACCTATCCCCATCTCCAGCCGACCGTCGGAGATCACGTCAATTGATGCTGCCACCTTGGCCAGGTACGAGGGGGGCCGATAGGTGTTGCAGGTGCACATCTGCCCGAGGCGGACGGTGTCGGTTGCCGCGGCTAGCGCCGCTATCAGGGTCCACGCTTCGTAGGTGGCCTCCTGTGTCGGCTCGGGGACGGTGTGGAAGTGGTCGTACACCCAGAGTGACTGATATCCCAGATCCTCGATGGTCCTCGCCACCTTCAGCATTGTGGGCCAGTGATCCTCCGGGTTCAGGCCGGTCAGGTCGAGTCTCCATCCTTGTGGCACAAACGCTCCGAATCTCATGGGATCGAGGCTATCCGATTCTCGCTCGTGAGCATGAGCGGCTACGACTGAGATACGAACCACCTCAGGTTCGTAGGACGCGAGAAGGGCGGCCGGATGGCCGCCCTTCTCATTCGCCGTATGGTGATTGCTAACGCAAGATCGGATAGCGCTCCACCACTGGGGTCTTGCTCCACCACCGGCCGACACCAAAGGTGTCTCCAGCGTTCACTTCGGCCAACCCGAGGAGAACGATGGAGTAGATGACATGATCATCAAGGAAGGGATGGTGCTCTGGGGGCAGTGCAGCGAAGAACATCAGCATGAGCATGAGGGCTCCGAGGTAGGCACCCAGTTTGACGGCAAAGCCGAAAGTCAGGGCCAGGCCAATACCGAGGAGTCCCAACATGAACAGCCAGTCAGCCCATGCTGCCCCGGCGAAGCCTTGAAAGAACTCGGCAAAGGGACCCGCCGTCCCAAAGTTGAGGAACCCATAGGTGGGGGAGCCTCCGTTGATCCAGGCCGCCTCGCCAAAGAAGTCGATCGCGCCGTCTTCCAATCGGCCGGTGGCAAAGCCCAGACCGAGCAGTTTGTCGAAGAACGCCCAAAGAAAGACCAGACCGATGCCGATTCGAGTCGTACCCCATATCTTGTCCGCACGGGTCGAACCGCCATGAAGCTCCGTGGGGGCTCTAGTGTCGGTTGCGGTTGTCATTGTTTACCTCCTCTTCAGGTAATGCGAATGACAACTCCATCTTTTCGGTTTGGTCTGATAGGCGTTAGTAACAGAAGTCCCGATCCTTAGGGACTTCGGTCCATGCCCACCAGGCGGTTTTGTGTTGCACAATGGCTTCAAGCGCTACCAAAGGAGACGTCGATGACCATAAGCGAGTTGGTTGGTGGAGCGGTAGTGTCGATGGAACCGACCGATACCGTTCGCGAAGCAGCCGAATTGATGAAGGAGGCCGGGGTCGGCTCGGTAGCAGTCGAGATGGACGGCGCCCTCGAGGGGATTCTCACCGAGCGTGATGTTCTCAACGCCGTTGCCGACTTCGGCGACCTCGACCGTGAGCTGATCAGTAAGTGGATGACGGCCCTTCCCGACACTTTTGGCCCCGAGATGTTGGTGGAGGATGCGGCGGACTGGATGCTCGCTACCGGCTATCGACATCTACCCGTGGTCGACGACACGGGCACCGTCCTGGGGATGGTCTCGATCAAGGACGTGTTGTGGGCTGTCACTGATCCAACGGCGGTGTAGGTATGGAACCGATCACGGAGGCGAGGGCACACGAGTTTCTCGAGGAAGCGCTGGTCGCTCACATTGGCGTCGTGGTCGAGGGTGATCCCTATGTGACACCGATGTCTTTCATCGTCCATGAGGGTCGGATCCTTTTTCGGACCAAACCTGGTCGTCGGCTCGAAGGTATCAAGACCAACCCCGTGGTTTCGATAGAGACATCCATCTTTGACGAGACGAGCGGAGATTGGACGAGTGTGATCGTCAAGGGAAACGCGACGATTGAAAAAGACGATGTCATCATCCAGACCACGCTCACCGGGTTGTATGACAAATACCGCGAGATCCTGGGCACTCCCCTGGGGAGGGGCGGTATCCAACCGATTGCGTCGTTTCCCAATGTCGTAACGGTTGAGATCCTGGAGATAAGCGGCATGTCGTCGAGTGGGCTCTTCAGCATGAGAACGAGGCCAGGACGGCTCTGAGATGTTTGTTCACTACTTCACTCATGTTCCTCTGAATGTGTCGGAGGTCGAGAAGCGTCTCGATCAGTTCAGGACCGACCTCCCGCGGATGGCCGATGTCGCCTATCGGGAGGGGGAGGATCTGAGGGCCAAGGTCGGACCGTGGGTTGAAGGATTTGCCAAAGAAGTGCATCTCGAGATCGGCAGCGCCGAGATCCACAGAACAGGAATCGCCTATCCGGTCACCTGGACGGCGATAGGGGCGACAGTCCTCTTCCCGAAACTGAACGCAGAGTTGCTTTTGGCCCATGTGGGGCGCAACCTCACCCGCATTGCCATCGAGGGCACCTATGAGCCGCCGCTGGGGTTTGTCGGCAAGATGGCCGACAGGGCGATTCTTGGCCGTTATGCCGACGCGGCCGTCCGCAACTGGTTGGACAAACTGGCTGAAGCAATCGTCGACGAGCGTCTCATCACAGACGAGGCAGCCGAATAGAAACTGTCGTCCCGTCACCGACCACAGAATCAATCTCGAGTTGACCGCCCAGACGCTGCACCCGCTCGCGCATGTTGATCAAGCCCATCCCGTGTCGAATGTCGTCCATCTCAAACCCGAGCCCGTCGTCTCTGACACTCAGAGTGAGTGCTTCGCCTTCCCGGCTCACATGGATGGCAACCTCATCGGCCTGGGAGTGGCGGAGGGCGTTGGAGACCGCCTCCGTGACGAGTTTCATGACCTCCTCAGCCGTCCGAGACTCGATCGTGTCCACGTCACCGTCGGTGGTGAAGGTTATGCGAGTCGGGTAGGCGCTGCCCATCCGTTCGGCGATCTCGCCAATCTGGCTGCTCAGCTTTGACCGGCTGTCATCGGGGGATCTCAGCTCGTAGATGTATCTGCGGAGCGTTTCAACCGTGCTGTGGAGTTGGTCCACGGCATGATCCAGAACTACTGAGACCGACTTCTCCGTCACCCGCTCGGATAGGCCCTGGATCCCCAGGCCGATGGCGAAGAGATCCTGAATGATGGTGTCGTGCAGATCACGTGCGATTCGATCGCGATCTTCGACGATTGCGATCGCCTCGAGACGCTCTCGAAGCCTGGCCGTGCTCACGGCAGACCCACCTATGACTGCGAGCGCCTCGATCAGGGAAACGTCGGACTCATTGAAACCCCCTGGCTTATCGGTCAGATAGAGGTTTCCGAAAACGGAATGCCCGGCGCGCAGAGGCACCCCGAGAAACGACTCCATTATCGGGTGCCCATCGGGAAATCCATAGGAGTCGGCGTGGGCGGCGATCTCATCGACCACGATGGTCCTTTTTTCCCGGACGACAGTCCCCAACACGCCACGCCCCTGGGGAAAGGAGCCGATACGCCGGACGACCTCGTCGTCGAGCCCCTCATGGATGAAGTCGCTGAGCACGCCATGGGGCCCAAGGACGCCAAGCGCCGCATATTTTGCACCGGTCGCCGCCCGGGCCTCGCTGAGCAGTCGGCGGAGGACCCGATCGAGGTCAACCTCGCCCACCACGGCCGCAGCGGCACCGATCAGATCGGACAGCCGTTCGACCAGTGTTGTGTTGGTCATCTCTCAGAGACGTTACCGCCCGTTATCGTGGTGTCGGATGGATCCGATTCGAATCGTTCTCATAGATGACCATGAAGTCGTCCGCGCCGGAATAAAGGCAATGATCGACGCCCAAGACGACATGGAGGTCGTTGGAGAGGCGGGCACAGCCGAGGATGGGGTGCGGCGTGTTGGCTACGACGAACCCGATGTCGTGGTCCTCGATGTCCGGCTGCCCGACGGAAGCGGTGTCGAGTCCTGTCGGGACATACGGACCCGATTTCCCGACGTCAAGGTGCTCATGCTCACCTCCTTCGCCGACGAGGAGGCACTCTTGTCGGCGATTCTCGCTGGGGCGTCCGGGTACGTTTTGAAGCGGGTCAAGGGCACGGACCTGATCAGCGACATTCGCCGTGTGGGCGCGGGGGAGTCGTTGCTCGATCCCGAGATGACCGAGAAGCTGTTCGAGCGTCTCCGTTCGGGGCCAAAGAGCGACCCGCTATTGGCCAGGCTGAGTGATCAGGAGAGGGAGATCGTCAGCCACATCTCCGAAGGCAAGACCAACAAGCAGATTGCGGACGACATGTTTCTCGCCGAGAAGACCGTGAAGAACTATGTTTCGAACCTCTTGGCGAAGATGGGCATGAGCCGACGGAGTGAGGCCGCCGCCTACGTGGCCCGTCGCGACGCCGCAAATGAGTCAGTCCCGCCGGAGGAGTGGCCTGCCGGCTGACGCCCTGGTTCGCATGAGCTCTTTCCCCTGCACACGCTTTTGTCAGACGAGATTGCGGGGAACGAAGGACATCCGGCCGACGAGGTCGGTGGTCCCGATCTTGGTGACCCGGCCCTTGCCAAGCTTGAAGTTGTAACGGAGACTGATCGGCTGAAGGCTGCTATCTCCGGGCGTGACCGAGTTTGCCGGACTTCCCGGGAAGAGGAAGTAGGTAAAGGTCACCCCTGGTGGGACGGTGTCCGCCACATAAGCGACAGCCGTGAACGAGCCAGTTGTCTTGTCGCCAAGCTGGTCGAACACGTCGTTGGACTCGATCGAGAGCAAGTCACCACTGACAAACCCCCACTTCTGGGCGTCGTCGGGGTTGACTTCGAGGAAGTTCATCGGCCAGCGTTGGGTTGAGTACTCCCTGCGGACAAGTCGGAGAGGTTGTTCCAGAGGTGATTTATCCGGCCGTTCAGGACCCAAACCTCATCGTCTCGAGGGGCGAGCTTGGTGTTTCTCTCCGCGCAGCTCGTCGACGGGTTCAACCCGATCATGCCCACGGGCTACGGAGACCAGTTGACCGACGAGGAAATCAGCGACCTCATCGATTACATCAACTCTCTCTCCTAAGCGCCCCCAACCCAAAACGCGAACCTGAGGTTGTTACGCCCATATACGGGCGTAACAACCTCAGGTTCGCAAACCATCGACTGAACCAATGAACATGAGGCCAACAGCAAGGGCGTAGAACACCAGCAACAGGACCCCCTCCCAGCGTTTGATTCGACTACTGGTGATCATCAACATCCATGCTCCGACCGCGGCCACCACCATCAAAATCGCACCAGTACCCGTGAGGGATTGATCATCTATGGGTCCTGGAGCCAGTAGGGCGATCATGCCGCCGATGGCCAAGCTGTTGAACATGTTGGAGCCCAAGAGGTTCCCGATGACGAGGTCAGCCTCGTTTCTACGCGCTGCGCTGATCGAGGTCACCAACTCCGGTAGCGACGTCCCGATTGCAACGAGGGTGAATCCGACAAAGCCACCGGTCAGTCCGATCTGTTCAGCGATTCTGGTTGCTGACCAGACCAGGGCTTGCGCGGCCGCTACCACGCCTACCAGCCCCAACAGCGTCCGGAACACCTCGTTTCGAAGCGTGGTGTCATCACCGATGAACTCCTCCACCTCGTCTCCAAGCGTGGTGTCGTCACGTCCGGCGACAATCACCCAGCTCAGTGCCCCCACCAGTGCAACCACCAAGACAACACCCTCCATGCGGGTGAAGTCCCCCTGCATCAACAAGGCCAGACCGATGACCCCGGCGACCGAAATCGGTGCCTCTCGTCGCAAGGTGGTAGAGGCAATCGCCAATGGTGCGACCACCGCTGCAACTCCGAGGACCAGCGACATGTTGGCCACATTCGAGCCGATGATGTTCCCGATTGCGATGCCCTTTTGGCCTCCGGCGGCGGCGAGACCTGAGACCAGCATCTCGGGCAGGCTCGTACCGAAGCCGATCACGACTGCACCTACCACGACCGCAGAGATTCGAAGCCTCAGGGCAAGACGCGCCGCGCCCAAGACCAACTGATCGGCAGCCTTGGCAAGAATGATCAGAGCGATAATCAAGACGACGACGTTTTCGAACATCAGGGCGCAGCGTTTTCCGTTCTCGGGCCCGAATGCATGGTTATCAAGCATACGACCGGCCAGGGCAAGGCCATTGCCAACACGCCCAAAAGCCGCCTGCCTCTGGCATCACGCCCCATATCCGTGGTAAATCCGCTCAAGTCGGCGAATTGGTACCGTCGCCCGATGCCCACAGCCTTTGAGATCGCCGACCGCTACGTCGACGAGCTATGCGTTCTCTTTCCTCCGCTGGCCACCTCACTCGGTGTTCCCGGGAGCGATCACGAGTTGGGGGGACGGTTTTGGCCTTTCCGGAATCGAAGCGGGTCATGACCTGGCCGTGCGATACAGACTGGAGCTCTTGGCCCACGTGGACGACCCCAATCCTCGGCAGAGTCTTGCTGCGCGGATCACATTGACGTCGATCGAGGAGCAACTGGCCGCATACGAGTCCGAAGACCACTTTCGCGACCTTCGCCACATGGGCTCTCCGTTCCACCAGCCCAGATCGATATTCGAAATAATGCCATCGGAGAGTGCCGAACAGTGGGACAACATCACCCGCCGGTTGGAGACGATCGACCAGCCGTATGACGACTATCGCGATCGTCTCGATGAGGGCCGTCGCCGTGGTGTCACAGTCGCCCGGAGACAAGTGAAATCGGTGGTCCGTCAGGCACGAGATATCTCCGGTGTCAATTCATCTTTTCACGACATCTTCGATGATGCGGATCGGCTCGGATACGCAGACGACCGACTCCGGCGCGCTGTGGAGCATGCCAAGAGGGCTGCAGGCTCGTTTGGTGAGTGGTTGGAGAGAGATTACCTCCAGAGTGCGGTCGATGAGGACGGTGTTGGTGAGGAGGTTTACCGCCGTGCCGCCGACAGACTGGTCGGCCTCGATGTCAATCCAAGCGAGGCATACCGATGGGGATGGGAGGAATTCCACCGGCTGCTCCGAGAGATGGCCCGCGTTGGCGAGCAGATCATTCCCGGCTCCGATTTCGCTGAGGTCAAGGAGTCTCTCGAGTC
>JAZFTT010000047.1:0-7709 GCA_036446835.1 Acidimicrobiia bacterium | reverse complement strand
AGGGCCACCATCGGGATCACCAGGAAAAGCACGATGAGAGCTAGACGCCGCACGGCTTGTGAGGTTAGGGGTGGGCCACCGGTACCCCATCTCGGGACGCCAAATACCGTTTTGTGAAGATTTACCCGGCGTATAGCCGCGCGAATCTTCACAAAGGGTTTGGAGACAGCTCGTTCGCCGGGGTTAACGTGGCCACACGATGTCGAAAGTCTTTCTTGTCACCGACGCCTCATGGGTAGCCAACGAAGTTAGGGCCGGGCTGTCCATCGGTGAGTGGGACATCGAGGAGATAAGCGACCCACGATTGACGACGAGTCTCGTGATGGAGAAGCGACCGGACGCGGTCATCGTCGACATGCAGGTGGGCAGCATGGGAGGGATGGCCGTCATCAGGGGGATAAGAGGCGAGATCGATGAAGCCGACCGACCCCGGACTGTCCTGCTGATCGACAGGTCGGCTGACGAGTTCATCGCCCGACGCGCCGGTGCCGATGCCTTCGTCCTCAAGCCGATCAACGCATATGAGCTGCGAGCGGCGCTCCAACGCGGGCGCACGCCTTCCGCCAGCACCGTAGAAGGGGAATAAAGAAGCTGAATCTTTCCGACGTCGTGTCGGCTTCGATTCGACTTGGTGTCGGTGCACGGCTTGGTTTCACTCCTCGACCATGCGGTGCTGGAGCGCGACATCTCAACCAATCTGATCCACTATTTGCCGATCGTGACGACGGTGGTTGCCATCGCTTTCTTCCGCGTGTTGTGGCTGCATTGGCGTCGCGACCCATCGGCCCGATACGTCATGTGGTGGATGATCGGTGTTGGTCTGTACGGTCTGGGCACCCTCACCGAAGCGGTGACGACGGTCTTCGGCTGGAGCGAACCGGTCTTTCGCGCCTGGTATGTCGCCGGTGCCTTGCTCGGCGGTGCTCCGCTGGCCCAGGGCACCGTGTATCTGCTGCTTCCGAAACGGACCGCCGATCGTCTCGCCGTCGCCCTTGTCACATACATAGCCATAGCTGCGGCGTTTGTGGTGTCTGCTCCGCTCTTGTACGAGTTGGCGGAGCCGAACCGGCTGTCCGGGGAGGTTCTGGCCTGGCAGTGGGTCCGGCTCTTCTCGCCGCTGGTCAACCTCTATGCCGTGATCTTCCTGATTGGTGGGGCGATCTGGTCGGCGTGGCGCTACTGGCGCCAAGGTGACGCCTCATCCCGAGTCCTCGGGAACATTCTGATCGCAGTCGGGGCGATTCTCCCCGGTATTGGTGGCGGGTTCGCCCGTGCCGGAGTTGTCGAGGTTCTCTACGTGGCCGAGTTGATCGGGCTCCTCCTCATCTGGGCCGGCTATCGCGCGATCGCAGGAGATCGACTGATCTCGATACACCGGGCCCAGCGGCGTATATCGACCCCTTCCATGACCGAATCGACCTGAGGTAGAACCTTGATACAATCGAAACCCCTAATCGCGCTGGCGGTCATGATCGTCATGGTTGTCACAGCATGTAGCCCCGTCGAATCTGTCGACACCGGCGCCTCATCGACAACCACCACGGAACCCATCCCTCCCCCGCCGTCGACAACCACGACCACCGTTGAGACGACTACGACCTCTGTCGTTGACGGAAGGATTTTCGTCGGAGCCGATGGCGTGGAGACCACGATCAGCGACATCTCACGCATCGTCTCTCTCAACGGCGATCTGACAGAGATCATCTTCGAGCTCGGGCTTGGTGACAATGTGGTTGGTGTCGATGTCACCACGACGTATCCCGCTGAGGCGGCCGTTCTGAACGATCAGGGCAAGACAGTGGGTTTCGCTCAACAGCTTGCGGCCGAGGCTGTGATTCGGTTTGACCCGACCCTGGTCATCGGTGATCAGCAGGTCGGGCCACCGGAGGTGATCGAACAACTTCGAGGGGCAGGGATTCCCGTGGTCATCCTCGAGACCCAAACCACCCTCGATGGGGTGAAGACCAAGATCAGTCAGGTGGCGGAGATTCTCGGAGTCCCGACAAAAGGTGCCGAACTGGCCGAGAGGGTGATGACCGAGATCAACGCGGCACGCGACCTCGCCAAACCCGACGACTCAGATCCCACAGTGGCTTTTGTCTATGTGCGAGGACCGCAGGTGGTGTTCCTCTTCGGAGTCGGAATGGCGACCCAGGCGATGATCGAGGGTGCGGGTGCAATCGACGCCGGCGGCGAGGCAGGTGTGTTCGGACCGGCGCCGCTCACCCCCGAGGCACTGGTCGCCGCAGCACCCGATGTGATCGTCTTGCCCGAGGCAGGACTGGCCGCTTTGGGCGGGATCGAGGCTTTTCTCGAACTCCCCGGAGTCGCCGAGACGCCGAGACGCCGGCGGCCAAGAACAACGCGTTCCTTGCATATGACGAGGCCTATTTCTTCAACCTAGGGCCACGAGCCGGTCAGGCCTTGGACGAGTTTATTCGCGACCTGTATCCCGGCATCGGTTGACAGAAACCTCAGATCTCGCAACAAAAGCCGATCCGTACGCAGGCCGACGGCGGTGGGTGGCGCCTGCCGTTGGCCTGTTGTTGACCGTCACAGCTTGGGCAGCACTTTCGTTCGGAGCAGTGGAGGTGCCCCTCGAAGAAGTGTTCGGGGTTCTTGCCCGCAAGGTCGGTTTGAGTCTGTTCACCGACCCCTCCTCGCAGGCCGAGGCGGTGGTGTGGAGCATCCGAATGCCGCGATTGCTTCTTGCTTTCACGGTGGGGGCCGCACTGGCCCTTGTCGGTGGGATGCTTCAGGGGCTTCTGCGCAACAAGCTCGCCGACCCCCATCTTCTTGGGATCGGTCCGGGGGCGGCGATCGGGGCGGCGATCGGCTCAACGGGTGGTGGGGTGCAGGGAGCGATCGCTGGTGGGGTGGCAGCCGGAGTGATTACGGCGTTCGTCATAAGAAGGCTGGCGCGGAGAGCGTCGATCGACCCCACACGAATCATCCTCTCCGGTGTGGCCCTCGGCGCAGCGTTGAGCGCCTGGGTCGGGTTTGTCGTCTTTGGGGCAGACCGGGCCACGGTGCCTCCCATCGAATTCTGGTTGCTTGGCAGTCTGACCGGGTCGACCTGGAGAGCGTTCTGGACGGTGTTGGTTTTCGTTGTCATAGCGGGGATCGTCATGCTTGCCTCCGGGCGATTCCTCGATGTCCTCGGGCTCGGTGAGGCCGATGCGAGGCATTTGGGGATCGATGTCGACCTCGTCCGCACCGTTCTGCTGATCGGAGCAGGAGCAGCCGTCGGGGCAACGGTGGGAGCCGTTGGGGTAATCGCGTTCGTCGGCCTTCTGATTCCATCATTGCTGAGACCCTTTACGGGCCCATTGCACCGCCACCTGTTGTGGGCGACGATTGCCTGGGGAGCCCTGTTCGTCGCTGCAGCGGATCTTCTGGCCCGCCTCGCCTTCGAGCCGATCGAGATACCGGTCGGCCTCGTCACCGCAGCGTTCGGTGGTCCGATGTTTCTTTGGCTTCTGACAAGGCGCCAGGATGTCTGACGCCACGGTGATCGGCCGTTCGCTCACCTACCGGGTAGGAAAAGCCGCGCTTGTCGCCGGAGTCGACTTCGAAGCGGCCCCCGGTGAACTCGTCGCGGTAATAGGGCCGAATGGAGCAGGCAAGTCCACCCTCCTCAATATCCTTGCAGGCAACCTCCGACCCACTGAAGGTGATGTCCTTCTCGACGGCGTGAACATATCAGAGGCGCTACCCCGAGATCTCTCCCTTGTCCGCTCAATGCTCACCCAGCGAGAGCCGATCGATATCCCTTACACGGCAGCTCAAGTAGTGCAGATTGGACGTTTTCCTCATCGACGGGATGAGAACAACAGTGCGGCGCGGGATGCTGCCGCGGTGGCCGACGCCATGGCGACTACCGACACCACCCAGTTCGCCGCTCGTATCTACGCCACTCTGTCCGGTGGTGAGCAGACCCGTGTTTCCCTCGCGCGGGTGCTCGCTCAGCAAACGCCGATCGTGTTCCTCGACGAGCCGACAACCGCTCTTGACGTAGCTCACCAGGAGCGGGTAATGGCTGAGACCGTACGCCTTTCTCGACAGCAACGAGCTGTGGTGGTTGTACTGCACGACCTCAACGCCGCGGCCATCCACGCCGACCGGATCGTGCTGATGGACCGGGGAGCGGTTGTGGCCCGAGGTCAACCACGCGACGTGCTCCGCCAGGATTTACTTTCAGACGTCTACGCACAGCCGATGGTGGTGGTCGATCACCCGTTCCGGGACTGCCCCCTCGTGCTTACTGGTCGAGTGACTAGTCATTGAGGGTCGGTTGAGTATGGCCAGATAGTTCTGGGTGCTTATGGCCGATAGATGCTCTTGATGTGCAGATATGCCATTGCCATGCCCGGTCGGGTCGCCTGCATTTCATGTGGACGACCCGACTCCCGTTCTACGTCGCGTTCTCTGTTTGATATGCCGATTAGGTCGCTAGACCGATTGGGTTCTGCTCTTTTTGGCTCAGGATATTCGGCATGACTTTGGGTCATAGCTTCGAGTCGGTCCTGGAAGCGGCGAAGCTCGGCGCCGATTGGGCCTGGGCTGTTCTCTACGGAGATATCGCTGGTCCGGTGACGGGCTTTTTCAGGAGTCGTGGAGTTGCTGACCCCGAGGAAGCTGCCGGAGATGTGTTCTTCGAATTGGCTAGAGGGCTGGTGAGCTTTGAAGGCAGCGAGGAATCCTTCCACACATTCGTATTTGTAATCGCATACAAACGCCTTCTAGTTGAGAACCGCTATTCGAATCGCAAACTACGGACCGTGCTGGCCGATCGAGTCCTGGACCGTCTTCACGACAATGCTGCGGTGATGGGGGTAATTGCCGAGCACCAGATCTCAGAAGAAGTTCGACTGGCCTTTGAGATCCTCACTCCTGAGCAGCGTGATGTGCTCTCGTTGCGGATTGTCGGCGGGCTGTCCATTGATCAGATTGCGGAGGTATTGAACCGCGGCGTGAAGAAAGTCAAAACCGCTCAGAGACGTGGGATGGCGCGAGTTCGTAGTCAGCTCCCGAGCGAGGCTGTCTTGGCATGAGATCCGAGAAAGCACCTCGCGAGGAAATGTGGAGCGAACTGATCGACCGCGACCTCGACCTCCTCATCGACGGCAAGCAGCCGTACAACAGCGACCTTGTACCTCTGAGGTCTTTCGTGAGCACGTTGGGCAGCTTTGGTGTCACCGAGCTTTCGCCCGGGTTCCCGGAGGATCATGCCGCTGAAGGAGCGGCCATGGTACGAGCCCAGCTTTCCGACACCACCGTCCCGCTGTCAACCGTTCGACGACTGACTCTCGGGTTGAAGCGACGGGTTACCGCAGCAGCGGTGAGCTTGATGATGATCGTTGGGATGACCGGTGTCGCTTGGGCCGCCGACTCGGCTGTTCCCGGTGACTGGAACTACGGAATAGACCGCGCCCTCGAATCCTTGGGTATCGGGGCCGGAGGAGCCGAAGAACGACTCCAGGAGCTCGCCGTCGTGAGCGAAGACGGGCATGTCCGCGGAGTCAGAATCGCATCCAGGTCTGGCGGGGACGTGGTCGCCGGCTCGGGTGATCCCGTCGTCGGTCTGGAGAAGGCGGCAGCGAGCGTCGACACGCCCATTCGTGGAAGCCAGAGTGCCACCGACGTTGGAGAAGCCGTGTCGGCACTGCTCGGCTATCTAGCCAACCCCGATGGAGTTCGCCCAAACATCTCGGAGCTGGCTCAGCAGTTCAAGCAAGACCTAGGATCCTCAGAATCGAATCGGCCCGAGGTGAATCCTGGAGAGGACCACCGGCCAGACCACGCCGGAAAACCGCCTCGGTAAGCAACCGCTAGCGCAGCCCTCCGCTCTTCGTAACACTTGCTCAACAGGCCCTGCCAATCTGGCCTTGCACCGACGTCGCCCTCTGTAGCGTTGGAAGCATGGGAGCGGCGGCAGACTGTGAGTCCATCGGTGTTGGCCTGCTCCGACAACCGGTCAACTCGATCACCACCGTCGCCTTCGTGGCCGCAGGTCTCTGGATAGTGACCGTACGCCCGGATCGTCGCTGGGTGGGCGTAGCGGTGATGGCAACCGGGATCGGGTCGTTGCTGTTTCACGGACCAATGCCGGCCGGGGCGGAATGGGCCCACGATGTCACGCTTGCCTGGCTCCTACTGGTCGTAGCCGGTACCGGCACCAGGTGGGAAGAGAAAACCCATATCGCCGGCTTGCTCGGCCTCGGAGTGCTTTTCGCTTTCCTCCCGGCAATCGCCGATCCGCTCGCGGTTGTCATCACGGTCATTGCTCTCGTAGTCAGAATTCGACTGGATCGATCACCGCACACACGGGGTGCGCTGACCCTGCTCGGGGCCTCGGCCATCGTTGGTCGCCTCGGCGCCACGGGCTGGCCACTATGTGACCCGAACTCGTTGTTCCAGACCCATGGTCTCTGGCACCTGGCTGCGGCTGGCGCCATCGTCTGGTGGGCAACCGGCGCCGACTGACTTTCTGAACGAGAAGACACGGCTGCTTGGCACGGTCACGGTGACCTGTCGATCGTCACTCAAGCCGACCTCGACCATGCCGCCTACTTCCTAATCACCCGGCCTCGACAAACCCTCGGCGACATGACACCATCAGAGAAACTCGTTGAAGTGTTGCAATGACCCCTGAACTCGCAGCACTTATAGGCGACACCATGACGAGTAGGCAAGGATGGTTCTGGTCTTGTCAGCGGGCGAGGATGACTGGGTCTCCGACGTTGATGGTGCCGGGGCTGTCTGCTTCAAGTTCGATCCCGGCTCGTCGCTGGTTGACAAGTCCGACGGTTTTGAGCACGTCGCGGTCAGCCTCAAGGTTTCCCTGGGGTCTGGTGGTCATCACACAACGGGTTTTGTGTTTGACCACCGTAAAGCTGACCTGACCAACATTGATATGGCTTCCAACCCAGTCATCCTCAACGAATCCTTCATCGTTGCTGCTGACGAGAATGTTGGGACGGAACCGAGCACGATGAAACGTCGATTCTGGTTGGTGGCGAGCGAACTCGCGCAGTGTTGCTTCGGTGAGCAGATGAACACTCAGACCGTCGAAGAACGCTTCGGTCAGAGGAGCCTCCACCACCATGACTTCGCCCCCGTCGGTAGAAGTGTCGGTGGTGAACTCGTGACGGACCGGCTCACCTGCCTTGGCCTGCTGGATCTCAACACGACGACCCAAAAGCTCCGATAGAGCCTCAGCAGTCTCAGAACTGTCCGCATCGAACACCGAACCGTCAGGCAAGGCGACCATCACATGACTGTTCTCGGTCCATGCTTGGCACAACAACAGTTCTCCGTAGCGTTTTCCACTGAGAGAAACACCGGACTCGGGGTCAACGACAGCACGCTGCCGGTCGCCATCAACCCCCAACCGGCCCACAGCGACCGAAACAAGAGGTTCGCCACCGAGCGACTTCACCGGATAACGCCACAACTCTCCAACAAGCATCACGACTCCCATGTCCGAACACGAAACAGACCAATTCCTAGCCTCATCCGAACTTACAGAAACAACCTTCACAAGGGGACAGCAGCCGCACATGACGGCACTTATGTGCTCGGGTGCCTGGGGATAAGGAGTCGGATTGGGGCCAACAAACTCGGACCCCCATGCAGGCTCTGGGCTGGTGTGGGTTTCAGCCGGCGCCGAGCCTCAGGACCATTGCCACCTCTGCTGCGATCAGCAG
>JAZFTT010000046.1:0-10728 GCA_036446835.1 Acidimicrobiia bacterium | reverse complement strand
CAGCATCGAGCCGAGTCGGTGTCTGCTTCATGGACAGGGTTCCGTCCCGTCAGTCCAGTCTGGCGGTTTTTCGATTCTTATCTCGACGCTCGACTCCAGGGTTGAGAGACCGGAGAAGAAGGGGTCGAGGATCCCGGTGAGCGTTTGGTGAGGTGTCCTCACGGTGACGATCACACCGTCCCCCACGTCGGGGAAGTCTTCGTCGGACTCCCAGGTGATCGTTGTCAGAGGGTTCGAACCGATCAGATCCATCCTGCTGCATATCTCCGCGGCAAGACCGGCGTTACCGGTGTCGGGGAAATTGACCGCGGTGAGACGGGCTCCCTCCCGGGCACCTTGTTTGACGTCGAGATTGGTTGCCAGGGTCCAGCTGAACTCCACGACACCAACCAGAAGAAGAATCAAGAAAGGGGCGACCATGGCGAACTCCACCAGATTCGCACCGCGCTCTGACCGTTTTAGGCCTCTCATTGGATCTCCAATAGTCCGCTGAGCCACCCAATCCCACCACCGTCCGTAGCATCCTACTACGAAACGTGACGCTCGCGCTAGTCCTTTTGAGTATTTTCTCTATGACACCCAATCTCGCGGGTACCGAGACCGATGTTCGGTTCATGGAGAACGACTATTCACCGGTTTGGGCACTCGGATTTCTGAGTTTCAGCATCGCCGCCGTGGGCGTGGTCAGTCTGGCATTCATCTCGGCCGTGTATCCGGCGGTCCAAGGAGGCGTCATGCGTTTTCTGCTGCTCATGGCCGTCTGTTTTGGGATCCTGATGGCTGTTATCTGGACGGGAGTCGCCTCGGTGATAGCGATCAGATGGCGGGTTCGAGAATCTGATTGAGGCTTGAGTTCGACATCGGCGGATTATTGATATGGCCGGTCCCCGCGGGTTGAAGCCTGCTCAAGTCTCGCTGGTTCGTATTCCGCCACGTTTGGTTTCGGTGGTGTGAATCGGCACGTCCGGAGGCAGTTGATAGGTCCCATCTTCCATGGCCCTGTCGATGGCAACCATGTCGGCGAAGGTGGTGGCGGCGAGGCGATCCCGCAGCGCAGTCTGGGCTCGCCACCATGTCTCGTGTACCGGGCAGACAGTGATCCAATCGCATGGCCCACCGCGAAGAACACAACTCTCCAAAGTTGTCGGTCCCTCAGCCGCTTCAGTCACCTCGAGGAGCGTGATTTCGGAGGCGGGACGCGAAAGACTGTACCCACCGGTCGGACCGGCCATGGCTGTGAGTAGTCGGTGCCGTACCAGATCGGCGAGTACTTGAGCTACGTAGGGCTCGGGGATCTCCATCTCAGCTGCAATCTCCCGAGCCTTTCTTCGCCCTGAGTCGGAGTGCCTTGCCACGTTCAGCACCGCTCGCACGGAGTAGTCCCCTTTTCGCCCGAGTGTTACCTGCATGAACCCAAACCCGTGCTCCACTGCTCAACGATCTGTTTGTAACTTGACATCGCCATCTCTATCACTGTAATAAGGGTGATCAACGTTTAGGAAGTAACTAAACAATTCTTGGGGTGTGATATGAATGTCGCCGACTGGTCAATCGTTGACTTGCATTCGAGCGTCCTGGTTCGTGGCAATGACAGGGCCAGACCGACAGCACTCCTTCGCTTGGCAATTGCCCTCACATCCGCGGCGGCGGCGACCGGCCTAGTCGAGGTTCTCATTGACCGGGTGTCTGTTCCCGCAATGGCTGGGGTCCTCGGTTCGTCGTCGGCGTCCCTCACAAACAGCGTTGGCCGGGTCGGCACCCTTGCCGTCTCCGTCACTGCCGTCCTTGTGCTTTTGGCTGCCTCGGCATGGTCTGGGTACGCCTGGGATCGACACCAGATGTTCGCCGTTGCTGCATTCGTTGCGGTGATTGCCACTGTTGTGGCGGGTGTGGTCGGCGGAACCATGCTCCTCGTTGTACACATTTCGGTGATGGTGGCAGCGGTTGCTGCTCTGGCAATCGGGGTCCGCAACGCTTCGCCTCTGTATTCTGGAGCTCTCTGGGCGGTGACGTTGGCTGTGGTGACCGGACAGTGGTCGCTCAGCGGCCTGGGCATCGGTAGCGCCCTTGCCAGTCAGGCCGTGGGCGAAGCAGCCGTGGTCCTGGCGGTCGTCCTCCTTGCTTTGGCGGTATCTCGCTCATCCCATGCCAGACTGGCTCCTCTTGTTGGCCTGGCAGCTGGTGCCGGAATGGCCACGGTGTTGCTGACGTCGAATTACACGCCTTTGATTGCGTTGTCGTCGACGGGTGCGATGTTGTGGCTCCCATCACTCGCATATATCACGGCCGCTGCCGCCGCCGGGTACCTGCTCGTGACCTGGCTCTCTGATCGAGCTACTCGCCATCTGGCAGCCGGCCTGGTCCTTCTTCTGGTGGCCGGTGTCGAGCCAACTCTCGTTCATCACAGCGTGACTGGTCTTTTGGCTCTGGTCACCTTGGGCGCACAGCCACCAACGAGAGGAGAACTGTCATGGCGCTGAGGGGTGTATCGCGGCGCGAGTTCCTCATCATGGGCGCGACGGCGACGGTCGGCGCCGCCACCTATCCGCTGTTTCACAATTTTCAGGCGATTCGAGCCGCTGATAACCCTCTCGACAGTTATCCGTTCCGGGATTGGGAAGCGGTCTATCGCGACCAGTACGCATATGACTCGAGCTTCACCTTCATCTGCTCGCCAAATGACACCCACGCCTGTCGTCTCCGGGCGTTCAACCGCAACGGTGTGATCCAGAGAATCGAACCGAACTATGACGTCGGGCGTTACGCCGACCAGCTTGGGAACACGTCTTCGGTCAAATGGCACCCTCGGGGGTGCAAGAAGGGCCAGACTTTCCATCGGCGGGTTTACGGGCCTTATCGGCTCAGGTTCCCGATGGTCCGCGCCGGCTGGAAACGGTGGGCCGACGACGGTTTCCCGGAGCTGACAGCAGAGAACCGGGAGTCCTATCTCTTCACAAGTCGAGGCACGGACACCTTCACGAGAGTCACCTGGGATGAGGCGTACGACTACATCGCAAGAGGCCTGGTGACCGTGGCCGAGGCGTACTCGGGCGACCAGGGCGCACAACGCCTGATCGCTGACGGCTATCAGCCGGAGATGGTCGAGGAGATGGGCGGAGCCGGGACCAGGACGATGAAGCTCCGCGGAGGCATGGGACTGCTGGGCGTCATCGGCAAATACGGCATGTACCGGATGTCTAACACCCTCGCCCTGCTCGACACCCACGTTCGTGACGTGGGCCCCGACGAGGCAAAAGCCGGTCGAAACTGGTCGAACTACACGTGGCACGGCGACCAGGCTCCCGGTCACCCCTTTGTTCACGGACTCCAGACATCCGAGCCCGACTTCAACGACCTGGCGAATTCCAAGCTCACCATTCAGGTTGGAAAGAACCTGGTGGAGAACAAGATGCCCGAGTCGCACTGGTTCTCCAACATCATCGAACAGGGCGGGAAGATCGTCACAATCGCCCCCGAATACAGCCCGCCGGCCTCCAAGTCGGACTACTGGCTTCCGGTGCGACCGGGGCTCTCCGACACGGCCATCTTTCTCACCATCACCAAGATTCTGATGGATCAAGAACTCTACGACGTCGACTTTGTCAAGGCCTACACCGACTTTCCGTTCCTGATCCGCACCGACAACCTGGAGCGTCTCCGAGCCAAAGATGTCTTCGCCGACTACTCGCCCGGACTGAAACCGGACGGTCCGAGCTTCGCTGAACAGAGCCTCACCGAAGAGCAATATGAGCAAATCGGGTTCGATCAGGTCGTTTACGACGAAGACCGGGGTGGTCTGGCAGCCATCACCCGCGATGAACTCGGGGAGCGGATGGTCGAGGCCGGCATCAATCCGGCGCTCGATCACAGGGGGTCGGTCCGTCTCGTCGACGGGACTGAAGTGGAGGTGTTGACGGTCTGGGAGGCCTATCGCGACCACCTTCAAGACTATGACCTCGCTACGACCTCAGAAATCACCGGCACACCGCCCCACCTGATCGAACGCCTCGCCAACGATATTGCGACTATCAAACCGGTATCGATCCACACCGGGGAGGGGATCAACCACTGGTTCCACGCGACCTTGCACAACCGGGCGACATATATGCCTCTCATGCTTACGGGCAATATCGGCAAACCCGGAGCAGGGAGCCACACATGGGCCGGGAACTACAAGGCAGCTCTGTTTCAGTCGACAAAGTGGTCCGGGCCTGGCTTTAAGGGATGGGTTGCCGAGGATCCTTTCAACCCGACTCTCGACCCCAACGTTGACGGCAAAGACGTCGTGGTCCGCAACTACGCCAAGGACGAGGAGCCCGCCTACTGGGACCACGGGGACAGGGCCCTGATAGTGGAGACGCCAAAGTTCGGCCGCAAGAACTTCACCGGCGACACCCATATGCCCACACCGACGAAGGTCATTTGGACCACCAACGTCAACCTGATCAACAACGCCAAACACGCATACATGGTGATCCGAGACGTCAACCCCCACGTCGACATGATCGTCACTCAGGACATCGAAATGACCTCGTCTTGTGAACTTTCCGACTTCGTGCTTCCAGCCAACTCATGGGTCGAGTTTCAGACTTCGGAAGTGACCGCGTCCTGTTCCAATCCCTTCCTCCAGATCTGGGGCCGCGACGGAATCGATCCGCTGTTCGACTCGGTGGACGACGTGATGATCATGGCCAAAGTCGCGGAACGACTCGGAGAGAACCTCGATGATCAGCGGTTCGCCGACTACTGGAAATATGTCCTCGAGGACAATGCAGAGATTTACATGCAGCGTCTGCTCGACGGTTCGGCAACCACCCGCGGTTATAAGGTCGACGACATCCGAGCCGGCAAATACGGCGAACCCGGTGCCGCCCTGATGATGTTCCGGACTTATCCCCGGATCCCCTTCTGGGAGCAGATGAACGACAACCTACCGTTCTGGACCGACACCGGTCGGATGAACGCGTACGTCGACATCCCCGAAGCCATCGAATACGGGGAGAATTTCATAGTTCACCGTGAGGGCCCGGAGGCGACGCCGTATCTCCCCAACGTCATTGTTTCAACCAACACCCTGATCCGTCCCGAGGACTATGGGATTGCCCCCGACGAGATGGATCCGGAGATGCGCACTATTCGCAACATCCGACTGCCCTGGTCCGAGGTGAAGAACACCACCAACCCCCTGTGGGAAGACGGATACAAGTTCTATTTCCTGACTCCCAAAACCCGTCACACCACCCACTCGGGGTGGGCGGTCACCGACTGGGAGGTCCTTTGGGGCTCCAATTTCGCCGATCCCCACCGCCGGGACAAGAGGTACGCCCATGTCGGCGATCGCGAAGTCCACATCAACCCGGACGCCGCCAGAGACCTGGGGCTAGCCGACGGGGACTACGCATGGATTGACGCCAACCCCATCGATCGTCCCTACCCCAACTACGACCCCAACGATACCAGCGACCCTTTCCACAAGGTTGCGAGGCTGATGCTGCGGGTGAAGTTCAACGCTGCGTACCCCGACAACGTCCTGATGGCCAAACACGGGTACTGGCTGGCAACCCAGAAGACCGTCAAGGCCCATGAGACCCGACCCGACGGGCGTGCTGTGTCTGAAGACACCGGATACCAGTCGAGCTACCGATATGGATCTCACCAGAGCGTCACCCGCGATTGGGCCATGCCGATGCATCAGACTGACACCCTCTTTCACAAATCGAAGATCGGATTCAACTTCATGTTTGGGGGAGAGGCCGACAACCACGCCATCAACACCGTTCCGAAAGAAACGCTGGTGCGAATCTCCAAGGCCGAAGACGGAGGCCTGGGTGGCTCCGGAGTCTGGGCACCGGCGACTACGGGAATGTCGCCGGGCAACGAGGACGAACGCATGCTCCGCTATCTCGGAGGGGAATATCTGACATGAGCTGGCAACCGCTTCAGATGCCGAAAAAGGCAATCATCCCCTCAGGTCACCTCAAGGCCGCAGAGGCAACGGACCCCTACGTGGCATCTGCGGTCGAACTCTCGACACCGGGTCACGACGGAACCGCGGCGATGGCGAGAACCTTCGTCGAGGAATTTGCCCGAATCGGCTGGTCACGTGACCGGATAACGACCATGTTCCGCAAGCCCCGCTACGTAGCCACTTATCACGTATACCAAACACGTGGCCCCGACTTCGTCGCCAAGATCATCGACGAGGTCCTCGGTCCCCAGACGCCATCCGAAGCGAAGGAGCATGGCCATGCCTGAGGTTTACAACTGGCAACTCGGTCGGGACATGAACTATCGCTTCAATACTGCTCCCCCTGAATGGCAGTTCGCCGCGATCTTCAATATCAACCGGTGTCTGGCCTGTCAGACATGCAGTCTTGCCTGCAAGTCGACCTGGACCTTCTCCCGAGGCCAGGAGGACATGTGGTGGAACAACGTCGAAACCAAGCCATACGGCGGATATCCCCATCACTGGGATGTCAAGACCCTCGATCTGATCGAGCAGGCAAACCCGGGGGGACAAAGTTGGTCTGGATCCCAGAGTCCGGATGCTCCGTACGGCACCTATGACGGCGCGACCATTTATGAGGCCGCCGACCCGGGTCAGCAGGCGGTTGGCTATATCCCTACCGACGAGGAGTGGACATCACCCAACATCCACGAAGACTCGCCGACGGCGACCGCTCCTCTGAGTGAAGGAGTGTCGCTCCCCGAGCACAAGACGTGGTTCTTCTACCTCCAGCGGATCTGTAACCACTGCACATATCCGGCGTGCGTCTCCGCCTGTCCCCGCAACGCGATCTATAAACGTCCCGAGGACGGCATCGTCCTCATCGACCAGGAGCGCTGCCGCGGATATCGCAAATGTGTCGAGCAGTGCCCATACAAGAAGCCGATGTATCGACCGGACACACGCGTCTCGGAGAAGTGCATTGGGTGTTTTCCCAGAGTCGAGGGCACCGACCCCCTCTCCGAAGGACGTCCGATGGAGACTCGGTGCATGGCCGTCTGTCCGGGCCAGATTCGTCTTCAGGGCTTGGTCCCCGTGGATAAAACCGGCGCCTGGAAACCAGAGCCGACCAACCCGCTGTATTTCCTCGTCCGTGAGGAGCAGATGGCGCTGCCTCTCTATCCACAGTTCGGTACCGAGCCGAACGTCTACTACATCCCGCCTCGGTGGGTACCGCGCCCGTACCTGCGACAGATGTTCGGTCCCGGTGTGGACCAGGCCCTCGCCGCCTATGAGCGGCCGTCGCGAACCGCTCAGGCAGTCCTACAACTTTTCAGAGCCAGCCAAATGATCGTGTTCGACTTCGACGTCATCAAAGGGGAGAAGGTCTTCGAGATCAACGTCGACGGCGAACCCCTCGAGGTCTTCAACGACACCGTTGTCGGATACGGAAAAGATGGGGAAGAGCTGGTTCGGGTCAGTGTAATCGAAGAGCAATTCGAACGACCTGTCCAGTATCTCAACTCGATCTGAGGTGATGATTACATGAAGCGAGCAACCGGCGAAGAACGGGCTCTGGCACGGGCAACGATCTATCGGCTGCTCGCGCTTGCCTACTCATACCCCACGGCGGAGACGGTCGAGAAACTGGGCGACGCTCTGGAGTTTGCTCCGGTGGCTGCCGATCTGATCACCCCGACAGTTGCCAAAGAAGTGCAGATGTTGGCTGTGGAATTCGAAAGCGTAGATCAGCCAACCCTGGAGGCTTCCTACCAGCGTGTGTTCACCCTCAGTTACTCAGAGGACTGTCCCGTCCACGAAACCGCTTTCAGCGCCAAACACCTTTTCCAACAGGTGGCCCATCAGGCCGACATTGCGGGGTTCTATCGAGCCTTTGGTGTGAACGCCGAGAACGATCGGTCCGACCATGTGGCGATGGAACTCGAGTTTTGCTACCTGCTCGCCCTCAAGGAAGCTCACGCACGAGGCCTTGGTGAGCGCGATCATGTCGCGATATGCCGTGACGGGCATCGGACTTTCATGCGCGAGCACCTGGCCCGTTGGGCCCCACATATCGGTCAACGCATCGTGGTTACCGGTGCAGGTACCTGGTACGAGCGAGCGGCGTGGCTGCTACTTGCGTTCATCGCTGCCGAGGAGCTCTATCTGAGACTCGGGACGATCGATCGATATCGCGACGACCCGGTCCTCATCGCCGACGAACCTGGCGATCTGACCTGTCCAATCATCGAGGGATCGATTGAAGAGATGATTCAGTGGCCGGCGCCGGAAGGAGAGGCGAAGGATGACTTCGCGACGACTCCCGGCTAGCACTGCCACGGTTCGGGCTGTCCTCATCGGTGCAGTGGCACTTGCCGTGGTTGTCGGGGTTCTTGGCCTCTTCCCCGTGAGATCCCAAACGCTGACCCTCACCGGCCCGCGCACCGAGGAGCCTATTCCGGCTGACGATCCGTGGGCGGACATCTGGGAGACCCCTACCGCGGAGATTGTCCCGCTCTCCGCTCAGAACATCGCGCCGCCCTTTGGAGGCGGCACCGTCAGCGCGATCACAGCAAGGGCTCTTCACGACGGGCGGCGGATGTATCTTCTTGTCGAGTGGGATGACGAGGCGGCTGATGCGTCCGTTGCCGGAAGCGACCTATTCTCGGATGCGGCTGCGGTGCAGTTCCCCATAGGTGGCGTCGATGCTCCTTACACGATGGGGGGCGCAGGCCTTCCAGTGAATATCTGGCAATGGAAAGCGGTTTGGCAGGCTGACATCGAATCGGGATTCGAGACCATCCAAGATCGGCTGGGTGACACCTACGCCGACACATATCAGAACTCCGATGATCCCCTATTTGCTACAGCCGAGGCTGCTGGAAACATCGTTGCGCAACGAGAAAGGACCACTCCGGTGGAGAATCTCGTAGCCGAGGGCTTTGGCACTCTCACGACTTCTGATGTTCAGAATGTCGAAGGGAGTGGTGTCTGGAACAACGGTCAGTGGCGTGTTCTCTTCATCCGTGAATTCGAGTCGGCTGACTCGGAGTTGACCTCATTCGAGATTGGCAAAGCGACACCGGTTGCATTTGCTGTTTGGAACGGGGAAGCGGGTGATCGCAACGGTCAGAAGTCCATCGCCTCGTTCATCGAGCTTCGGCTCGTCGACGATGTGGCCAGCCTTCCAGGCGAGGAGTCAGTGAGTTCCCAGGTCCTTCTCCTCCTTCTGACAATCGCTCTGGCCCTTGTCGTTGTGTACGGAATCACCCGCCGAGAGGAGCGGCCCCACGATTAGGCCTTCCCACAATGCCCGCAGGTGGCTCGCGGGCTATGGGAACACCTCGGAGGAGGATCGAAGAGGTGGTGGCTGCGACCAGCAGAGACCACACCGCGGCGGCCAGACCGAGATGTGCTGAGACGAGAAAGGCCGAGCTCACCATTGTGAAAACATGTGCCGCACCCAGGCCGACATTGATCAGATAGACCGTTCCAGCGGTCACCACCAGCCGTTTTTCGACGGCCGGGATTCCGAATTGGCTGCTCACGATCATCAGGTAGCCGAGATATACCAGGAGGACCCCTGCCATCAGACGATGCAGATAGTGGACGACGGCCATGGTGTTGGACAGGTCGGGTATCAGGGTGTTATCCACCAGGGGCCATCCGGGGAAGTAGCGGTTGTGCACCACCGATCCCAGGATGATCAGCAGAAACGAGGCGGCGGCAGCAATCCCGACTCGAATCGTCCATCCCCGACGACGCCCGGACGGCTCGGGATCGATCTGGGGAAGGCTGGTGGCGACTACCACGACGGTCAGCAGGGCCACCACGACCATCGAGATCCCAAGGTGAAGCGAGACGAGGTCGGCGGCTAGGTCGCCCTTGACCACAAGTCGCCCAACCCAGGCCTGAATGCCGATCACCACGACGGCGGCAATTGCGGGAATCACCACATCGGAGCGGTGTCGGAGGTTTCGCCAGGCGCTGACCGCGGTGGCGATTGCCAGAATCCCGACCAGAGCCGCCAGCCAGCGGTGGGTCCACTCGATGACCATGTGATATTCCCAGCGAGGGAGCAGACCACCGAGGAGCCCGTCCTCACACAAGGGCCACCGGTCGGAGCAGCCGTAACCACTGCCGCTGCCTCTGGTGAATCCGCCCACGCTCACCAGCAGCAGCGTGGCGCCAAGGCTCAATCTCGCAAGAAGTCCCGTCCGCACACGACGAGCGTAGGGAATTATGGGAGTTCTACGAATGTCACCACGGCCGCCTCTTGCGAATCCCCAGGGTCAGGCTTTCTCAACAGGATAGGGACGGCTGCACCGCTGTGAACTCCGTTTCAGAGACCGAGTTCCTGACTGTCGTTTGTGCGCTGCGTTTTGCAACCCGACGGGTCAGCGGGCGGCTTTGACTTCCACCTCGATCACATGAGTTGGTCCGATGAGGATCTCCGCTTCGTGCTCTTCGCTGTCGACCCAGGTTGCCTCGCCAGGTCGGCGATCGATGGTCGACTCGGCACCCTCGGAGTCGACCGATCGGATGCGGTAGGGGCTGATCGCCACGACCACTCTCGGCGGATGAGAATGATGTCGGATGACCTGTCCGGTGGGGTTGCGCACTTCGAGGATGCGAACGTGCTCGTTCTCGAAGACGACCTTGTGTCCAACCGGATCGACCTCTGTGGCGTCTGGAGTACTGCTCAACGTTGGTCTCCCTTGATCGTTGCTAGCCGGCGAGACTACGCACGGCGCTGGCCTTCGTCCTGCGCTCGCATTCCC
>JAZFTT010000045.1:0-8747 GCA_036446835.1 Acidimicrobiia bacterium | reverse complement strand
CCAGGACGTGACCTCCCTACGGGGGAGACTTTCCAAGGTCCCGATCCTTCCCGTTGTTCTGGTGGCCGGGGCGTCCCTGATCATCTTCGTTGTGATGAACCCGTGGCTCATCTTCACAGCAACGACGCCGACAGGCGGTGACATGGGCGCCCATGTCTTCGGCCCAGCCTATCTGCGTGACAACCTTCTCCCTGAGGGAAGAATTCTTGGCTGGTCCAATGATTGGTTCGCCGGATTCCCCGCCTTCTACTTCTATTTTCCGCTTCCTTCGCTGACAATCGTCGCATTCGATCTCTTGCTGCCCTACGGCGTCGCCTTCAAGTTGGTGACGGTCCTGGGTTTGCTGGCCTTGCCGCCGGCGATCTACTTCCACACCCGGGCGATGAGACTCAACCGTCACGTCGCTCTCATAGCGGCCGGAGCGGGAGTGGTGTTCGCCTTCCTCGAGAGCTTCTCGATCTATGGCGGGAATGTTGCGTCGACCCTGGCCGGTGAGTTCTCCTACTCATGGTCGTTCGCCCTGTCCCTCGTGTTTCTCGGTTTGCTGATGAAGGCGGTTCGGGACGATCGCCGATATGCGAAATGGGCAGCACTGGCGCTTGCCCTCACCGCCCTTTCGCATGTACTGACGACGATTGTCGTGGTTTTCGCCTCGCTGTTCGTCCTGGCATGGAAGAAAGGATTCTGGCGAACCCTCACCGTGTGGGTTTGGGGGTTTGCGATCGCTGCCTTCTGGGCTCTCCCGCTGCTGGCCCGAATCGGTCTGACTTCGGACATGGCCTGGACACCCCTGACGAGATGGGAAGAGGTTTTTCCGGTGGAGCTCTGGCTACTCCTTCCGATAGCGATTCCCGGCGCCATATGGGCCATACGCAAGACCTCCCGAGCCGCCCCCATGATTGGCGCGACGCTGCTCCCTGTCATCTACTACCCACTTCCGACGGTGTTGCCCGACCTCTTCCCTGAGATATTCGATGGCACCCGATGGAAGCTGTGGAACGGGCGTCTTCTTCCGTACTGGTATTTCGGGGTTGCCTTTTTCGCTGCCATCGGTTTCGGGGCTGCGGTGGTCTGGATGTCGAGACGACTTCCCGGCCGGGTACCCAAACTCTGGGCGAGTCTCGTGTTCGTGGTCGCCTTTGCCGTGGCTGCCGGGCTCATAGCCGACTCCACCGAATTCCCTCGCTGGGCTTGGGGGATCGTGGCCGTCGTGGGTATCGGTGTCGTTGCCGCCAGCCTCCTTGCTCCCGCCATGATCAACACTCGCAACTTCCTGACCACGACGGCGGTGGCAATCGTCGTGCTGGGAGCAACCGCCGGTGTGACCTTCATCGATGGATGGTCACGCTGGAACTACGAGGGTTATGAGGCCAAGGAGCCGTGGCCGGAGTACCAGTCGCTGATGGTCGAGTTGGATCGGCTTCCTGACGGCCGTGTGATGTGGGAGAACAACTCAGGGCTCAACAAGTATGGGACTCCGATGTCACCGATGCTGATCCCGTATTGGACCGAGGGCTCTCAAAAGTCGATGGAAGGTCTCTTCTTCGAATCCTCGCTGACCACTCCGTTTCACTTCATCAACCATTCCGAGATGTCGTTCAAGTCCTCAAATCCCATTCCCGGACTCAAGTACCACTCCTTCGACATGGAACGGGGACTGGAGCACATGGATGTCTACGGGGTGGACTACTACGTGTCGTTCACACCTGAGGCGGCCGAAAAGGCTCTCGACATAGACGACTTCGAGCTGATCACAACGACCGAGCCATTCAAGATCTTCAGGCTCCCCGATACCCAACTGGTCGAGGCAGCCACCCACCTGCCGGCCGTCTATGAGGTGCCGGACGGCTCCCTCTTCAGGTCACTGACCGGCTCCACCTCGGTCACGGGCGCCGACGGTGAGCCTCTCCCCAGCTTCCATGAGATGGCCCTCGAGTGGTACGAGGACATCGACGAGATGGATCGCTGGGTCGTTGCAGATGGGCCTGCCGAGTGGCCGCGGATCGAGTCGATAGAAGAGCGCCCTGACACCGAGATCGATGTTCCCGAGGATCCCGTGTCGAACATCGTGGTCGAGGATCACCGGATATCGTTCACTACCGAGGCGGTGGGTGTGCCACATGTGGTGAAAATCTCCTACTTCCCCAACTGGACGGCGACAGGCGCCGACGGGCCGTGGCGGGCCACTCCTTCACTGATGGTCGTTGTGCCGACCGGCAACGAGGTGGTCATCGAGTTCGAAGACACCTGGGCCGAGTCGTCGGGTCAGATCCTGACCATCGTCGGCGGGGCCGCCCTCATCATCGGTGGCTTCGTTGCCTGGCGACGCAGTCGACAGACCACTACTCAGTCTTCAGAATCCGTCGGATCCTGAGCAGACCCATCACTGTCCGTGGGGCCCGTTTGACGAGGGACGACTTGGCGGCCCTGATCTCTTCGACGGTCACCGGGACTTCAACGATCTTGTAGCCGCCGCGCTCGGCCCTCACCACCAACTCGGTGTCGAACAAGTCCTTGGTGCTCACCACCTGTGGCGTGAGACTCTCGACAAGCTCGTGGCGGAATCCCTTCATGCCGTGGGTGTCGGAGACCCCGGAGCGGAGGATCACTCTGAGGAGAACATTGAACACTCTCGTGGCGATACGACGGATGAAGGGTCGACGATCCTCCGATTCAGGATCCCGTTTTGATCCGATGACCAGATCCACGGAGTCCGGCTGGGTGAGAACTGCTTGAAGAAAGTCGGTCGAGAAGTAGTCGATGTCGAAGTTCACCACCCACTCGCCCGAGGCCCGGAGAAACCCGTGGCGAAGGGCCGCCCCATAGTCGGCCTCGGGCAGCGAGAACACTTCGACAGGTGCATTTTCGCCCGCCCTCCTCGCCGCTTCGGCTGTGCCGTCCGACGATCCGTTCTCGACAATGAGAATCTTGTAGGGCGCACCAGTGCTCTCCATCGCCTCGATGAGAGATGGAAGGGCCTGGGGGAGGAACGACGCTTCGTTGTAGACGGGAACGACGACTGAGATGGAAGCGGTCATTGGGTGAGCAGAGTACTTGGTACG
Source organism: Acidimicrobiia bacterium (assembly GCA_036446835.1). Taxonomy (GTDB): domain Bacteria; phylum Actinomycetota; class Acidimicrobiia; order Spongiisociales; family ZC4RG35; genus SZUA-217. The sequence goes on along the minus strand of JAZFTT010000045.1, from coordinate 5,685 downwards.
GTCATTTCGATGGATGTGAGCGCAATATTCAAGGCATACGACATCCGGGGCCGCACAGACACCGGAGAGCTCGACGCAACCCTGTATGAGCGTGCCGGTTCGGCACTCGTCGGTCTTCTGGATGCATCGGAGATCGCCGTTGGCTACGACTGCCGGGCGAGTTCGCGAGGTTTCTTCGAAGCCATGGCAGGGGGCATCACCGGGGCCGGAGCCGACGTCATCGACCTGGGTGAGGTGCCGACCGATGCCGTCTACTTCTATTCGGGCGCCCACCAGGTGCCAGGTGCTGTCATCACCGCTTCACACAACCCCCCCGAGTACAACGGTCTCAAGCTTTGTCGATCGGGGGCGGCTCCGATCGGGTCGGAGAGCGGGCTTGAAGAGATCCGCGACGCGGTGACATCCGGCGACATGCGCGTTGCGGCCCGTCCTGGCTCGCTGAGACGCGTCGACATAATCGACGCTTATGTCGACCACCTGTTTGGGATCGTCGATCCCGGTTCCATCAGCGGGTTGAGCGTGGTCGTCGACGGTGGCAACGGGATGGCAGGGGTTGCCATCGAGCAGGTGTTTCACCGGATTCCCGCAAGACTCACCGGTCTGTATCTGGACCCGGACGGGACGTTTCCCAACCACCCGGCAGACCCTCTGGTACTGGAGAATCTGGCCGACTTGATTGCGCTGATGAGCGAGAGCGAGTTCGACATTGGTGTTGCGTTCGACGGTGACGCCGATCGAGCATTTTTTCTCGACAACACGGGACAGCCGCTCAGCGGGAGCACCGTCACCTCTCTGATTGCTCGGAGGATGCTGGCCGACAATGAGGGCGATGCCGTGGTTCACAATCTGATCACATCCAAGGCTGTGCCCGAAATAGTGAAAGAGGCCGGCGGCGTCCCGGTTCGAACCCGGGTGGGTCATAGTTTCATCAAGGGTGTCATGGCCGAGACCGGAGCGATCTTCGGGGGTGAGCACAGCGGCCACTACTACTTCCGCGCCAACTTCGGCGCAGACTCAGGAATGTTGGCCATGTTGGTTCTGCTTGGCGTGCTCAGCGAGGATGGTCGTTCTCTCTCGGAGCTGCGTCGCGACGTCGAGCGTTATTCGGCCTCGGGAGAGATCAATTTCACCGTTTCCGACCCCACAATGGCGATGAGCCAGGTCGAGGAGGCGTTCGAGAGTGCCGAGATAGACCATCTCGATGGTCTCACGGTCGACTTTGGGCAAGAATGGTTCAATCTGCGACCATCCAACACCGAGCCTCTCTTGAGGCTGAACGTCGAAGCGAAGACCCCCGAGAGTGTCTCCGCGCTCGTGAGCAAGGTCCAACAGATTCTGGAGGGAGATTGAACCTCATCGATCCCAAACTCGCCGAGATCCTGGTCTGTCCTGTCGACAAGGCAGATCTCACCCAGGATGTCGAGGCGTCCCGTCTCGAGTGCACAGAATGCGGTCGACGGTACCCGGTTCGTGAAGGCATACCGGTGATGCTCGTCGACGAGGCCGAAGGGGGCCCTGGTAGCAATGGCTGACATGCTCTCTCAGATTCGAAGCATGGGGGACCAGCTCCGGTGGGCCGCCGACCAGCCTCCGCCTGCAATAGGCACCTACTCGGAGATCCTGTATGTCGGGATGGGCGGGTCCGGGATCGCCGGCGACTATGTCGGCGCCATTGCCATGCCCTTTGGCACACGAATGGTCGTCCACAAGGGTTATGGCCCGCTTCCTCTTTGGGCGACGAGGGCACGACCTCTTGTCATTGCTGCCTCCTATTCGGGCAACACCGAAGAGATACTCGATTTCGTTGAGAGTGCTCACGATTCAGGGCTCCGAGTCGCCACAATCACCACAGGCGGCCGACTGGGCGAGCTGACTGCCACCCACGATTGGCCGTCGGTCTCGGTGCCTTCCGAGCTCCAGCCTCGGGCCGCTGCCGGGTACATGATCGGGGCGGCCCTCACCGTCCTACTGGGCGCCCATGCGATCGATGACCAGCGTCTCGCCTTCGCCGAGGCGGCGATCATGGCAGACGAAGCTACGGCCGAGGGCAGCGATCGTTGGATGGAGGCAACCCGCATCGCCGAGAAACTCGACGGGCGCATCCCGATCATTTACGCCGGTGGCCCCGTGAGCACCGTCGTCGCCCAGCGGTGGAAGACACAGATCAACGAGAACGCCAAGGTTCCCGCCTGGTGGTCGCTGTTGCCGGAGCTCGACCACAACGAGATCACAGGGTGGGAGACGATGCCGGAGAAGACAGGAGAACATCTTGGCATCGTCGCTCTCCGGGACCGCAGTGACCACGATCGCATTGAAACTCGACTTGCCCATACGAGGTCCCTCACCCAAGATGCCGTGCCCTGGGTGGCCGAGGTCGATTCGACCGGTGTTTCGCTGCTTGCCCGGTTGGTGTCACTGACTGCTGTCGGAGACCTTGTCTCGTGGATGCTCGCAGACTCGGCTGGAGTAGACCCGGTACCGGTGGCCACCATTGAGAAACTGAAGAAGTTGCTAGCTGAGGAAGATTGAATGAACTACGACATCGCCAATCCTGATCTGGCCTCCCATGGTGCTCGCCGCCTTGAGTGGGCAGGACGACGTATGCCAGTCCTGAAGACCATAAGGGAGAGATTTCTCGACGAGCGGCCGCTCGAAGGCCACATCGTGGCCGCGTGTCTTCATGTGACTGCTGAGACGGCCAATCTGATGTTGGCCCTGCGCGACGGTGGCGCCGAGCCGATCCTGTGCGCCTCGAACCCCCTCTCGACCCAGGATGACGTGGCGGCGGCCCTGGTTGCTGATGGGATCCCCGTATTCGCCATTCGCGGAGAGGACGACGACACCTACTACAAGCACATCAACGCCGTGCTCGACCATGCTCCGGCCATCACGATGGATGATGGGGCCGATCTCGCCACGCTGCTCCACACCGATCGCCGTGACATCGAGGTGATCGGCTCAACCGAGGAGACCACCACCGGAGTCATCCGCCTCAAGGCGATGGCTGCGGACGGGACGCTGCGGGTGCCGGTCGTGGCCGTCAACGACTCGGCGACGAAGCATTTGTTCGACAACCATTTTGGAACAGGGCAGTCAACCCTCGATGGCATCATGAGGGCTACCAATGTTCTTCTGGCCGGACAGAATCTCGTCGTCGTCGGCTACGGAGACTGCGGCCGCGGAGTCGCCAAGCGGGCCGACGGACTGGGAGCCAAAGTGATCGTGGTCGAGGTCGACCCGGTGCGGGCTCTGGCGGCCGCCATGGAGGGGTACCGCGTGATGACTGCCTCGGACGCCGCCTCCGAAGGTGACATCTTCATCACCGTCACCGGGAACAAGCATGTTCTTCGGTCCGAGCATTTCGCAAGGATGAAGGACGGGGCGATCCTCGCCAACTCGGGTCACTTCGACATAGAGATCGACCTCGTCTCACTTCAAGCCGAGGCGGTGGCGCGTCACCCGATTCGGGAGAATCTCGAGGAGTTCGAGATGCCGGATGGACGTCGCATCCTGGTTGCGGCGGAAGGACGTCTGGTCAATCTCAGTGCGGCAGAGGGGCACCCGGCGGATGTGATGGACATGTCGTTCAGCAATCAGGCTCTCGCCGCGGAGTACCTGGTCAAGAACGAGGAGTCGCTCGAGCCCCGGATCTACACGCTCCCCACCGAGATCGACGATAATGTCGCCTCGATCAAGCTGGCGCACATGGGTGGTGGGTTGGAAACACTCACCGAGGAGCAGGTCGACTATCTGTCGGGATGGCAGGAAGGGACGTAAGACGCCGGGCCGAAGGATTCTGTCCTAGTCAGGAAATACGCTCTCCGACATGCTCTGTCAGGCATGTCACCGTTTTCATTCCGGCCATCTGCTTTGTGCAGCGTGTCGCCAACAGCTCCGTTTGGCGTCTGACCGCCTGCTCCCCGGGGGCGTTCGTCTCATCGCCGCTTTTGAGCACTCGGGTCCGGCCAAGACCCTGATCCATCACTTCAAATACCGCGGTCTGGCGGAATATGCGGACCTGGCCGCCTCGGTACTGGCGAAGCGTTTGCCTGAGCTACCACTCCTCCCGGTACCCAGGGCCCGGACGAGGCGGTTTCGCTACGGAATCGATCCCGCTCGTGCTCTTGCCGACCGTTTGGCTCGCCATCTCGGTGTGCCGGTCCTGTCACTTCTCCAACCGCCGCTGCACAGCCATCGCCGTGCCGGGGGTGATCACAGCCGTGTCGTCACCGAGTTCAGGCTGCGCCAGGCTCCCGAAGGGCCGGTTCTCGTCGTCGACGATGTGGTGACCACCGGGGCCACGATGTTGTCTGCAATCATCTCGATTGGGGAGAACCGCGTTCGTGCTGCGGTCGCCGCCAATGCGGTGCCGGGGCACTAGCCTCCCGGCTACGGAGCCCAGTGCTCTTATCGCCCAGTGAGGTAGCCCTGACCCATGGCATCAGTTCTCGTAGTTGACGACGCCGAGCTCTTTCGCGAGGCGCTGAAGGCTGCCTTTGTCCAGGAGGGGTTCGACGTTGTTGGTGTGGCCCCCGACGCGATGGCCGGCATCGACATGACGCGGGAATTCGAACCCGATCTCGTGATGCTCGACCTTCTCATGCCTGGTATGTCAGGACTCGAGGTGGTGGGCACAATCATCAAGACCAGTCCAAAGACCCGGGTGGTCCTGTTGACGGCAAGCGAATCCTCCGAAGACCTGCTGGCAGCGGTCAAAGCCGGAGCGTCGGGCTATATGACAAAGGACACCCCGCTTCCCAGACTCGTCGCCGCGATGAACGATGTGCTCGACGGTGGTGCCGCGGTGTCTCCTGCAATGGGTGGCAAGCTCTTCGCCGCGCTGCGTGATCTTCTTCGTCATCACGGCAACGCAGCGTCGCGGCGGCCGGAACTGACCGGTCGCGAGTTGGAGATCCTGACATTGGTCGGGGAGGGCAATACCTCCAAGGAGATCGGCGATCAGCTCTACATCTCGGAAAACACTGTTCGCAACCACGTTCGCAATATCCTCGACAAGCTGGGAATGAAATCCCGCTTCGAAGCGGTCAGCTGGGCTCATCGTGAGGGGCTCATAGAGGACCGTTGACCCGGCGACCCGAAGTGGGTCAAATCGGCACTGACAGTAGGATTAGGGGGTCTAATGCCCATTCTCCAGAAGGTTCTTCGCGCCGGCGAAGGCAAGACACTCAAGGAATTCCAGAGAGTTGCCACCGCTGTCAACGACGTCGAGCCCCAATTCGAGTCGTTGCGCGACGAGGAACTGGCCGCCAAGACAATCGAGTTCAAAGACCGTGTCACCAACGGCGCCAGTCTCGACGACCTTCAGATCGAGGCCTTCGGTGTTGTTCGCGAAGCGGCGAAGCGAGCCCTCGGACAACGACACTACGACGTGCAGGTCATTGGGGCCGCCGCACTCAATCGCGGGATGGTCGCCGAGATGGAGACCGGTGAGGGCAAGACTCTCGTCTCGACGATGCCGGCCTATCTGAATGCCCTTGCCGGAAAAGGTGTTCACATGGTTACGGTCAACGACTATCTGGCCAGTCGCGACGCCGAGTGGATGGGCCACATCTACAACTTCCTGGGGATGGATGTCGGGCTGATCCAGAACAACATGCCAACGGCTCTGCGTCACCCAGCCTACGACTCTGACATCACCTACGGAACCAACAACGAGTTCGGTTT
>JAZFTT010000044.1:0-4822 GCA_036446835.1 Acidimicrobiia bacterium | reverse complement strand
CGGCACACACTCCAGGTTGATGACGGTGAGATCATCTCCGAGGAAGAGACCACCGAGCCCCGACCATGCGTGGTCATAACCGTTGACCGCGAGCGCGGGTATGTATACGGGGTCGACGGCCACGTCACCGGTCCCATGAATGACGAGTGTTCCCTTTAGGGGCTCAGTCGAGGTTGTGGAAACGGGAACAGTCGAGGTCGTAGTGACCGGGATAATGGTCGTCGTGGTGGTCGCCGGGACCGTGGTTGTCGTGGAATCGAGCGCCAGCGGCGGATTGGTACCCGCCGGCGCCTCCGGCGCGTTCCACAAGATGAACGACAGGACACCAAGAAAGACACCACCTATGAGAACAATGAGGAGTTTGAATGCGGTACTGGACACAGGAGGAACAGGCTAAATCGCCGATCGGCCTAAGCGTGTGCACAGCACACGCTATCACTACAAGATCTGGCTCAGGAAAAGCTTCGTTCGATCTTCCTGCGGGTTGGTGAAGAAGTGCTCCGGTGTCCCCACCTCGACGATATAGCCGTCCGACATGAACACCACACGATCTGCAACAGCACGTGCGAACCCCATCTCGTGGGTGACGACGATCATGGTCATGCCGCCTTCGGCTAGCTCGACCATCACGTCGAGCTCTTCCTTGATCATCTCAGGGTCAAGAGCGGATGTCGGCTCGTCGAAGAGCATCACCTTTGGCTTCATAGCCAGCGACCTCGCTATGGCCACACGCTGCTGCTGACCACCGGAGAGTTGTCCCGGGAACTTACGGGCTTGCTCGGGAATGCCGACACGCTCGAGAAGAGCCATTGCGTTGTCCTCGGCATCCTTTTTGGACTCGTGACGAACCTGGCGCGGGGCAAGTGTGATGTTGTCAATCACGGTCAGATGTGGAAAGAGGTTGAAAGACTGGAACACCATCCCGGTCTCACGTCTGATCTCTTGGATGTTCTTGATGTCGTCGGACAGCTCAATACCGTCGACGACGATCGTCCCGCGGTCGTGCTTCTCGAGACGGTTGATGCAACGAATCAGGGTCGACTTTCCGGAACCAGAAGGACCGATGACCACAATCACCTCCTGCAAACCAACATTCATGTTGATATCGGCCAAAGCCTGGAAGTCGCCAAAGAACTTGTCGACGTCTGTCAATTCGATAACTGCCTGGCCTTTAGCCTGGGTGGCATCGGAATAGATCTGGGGGTTCTGCTCGGTGGTCATCTGGTTACTCGCAATCTACGTTCCAATCTCTGACTCTCGCGTGACATGGCAAAGGCGAATGCCCAATAGCCAATGGCAACAAAGACAAGCGTCTCCGCTATCCCAACACCACGGAATGCTTCTTGGGCATGGATGATCTTACGAACACCGAGGAACTCGAGGACGGCGATGATGGACAGCAGCGACGAGTCCTTGAACAGAGAGATGAACTGTCCGACCATTGCAGGTATCACCGCGGTCAGAGCCTGGGGCAGAATGATTCGCCGCATGATGGGCGGCGGCGCCATTCCCATCGCCTGACCGGCCTCGGTCTGACCCTTGGGCAAGGCCTGGAGCCCACCTCGAACTATCTCGGCAATGTACGCCGCAGAGAAGAAGGTCATGACAGCGATTGCCCTGGTGATCGCGGAGAGCACGGTGCCCGCCGGCATCATGAATCCGAGGATGAACTGACCCATGAACAGCAATGTGATCAGTGGGACACCACGAATCACCTCGATATAGGCTGTCGCCATCAACCGGAGGGCGGGCAGCGTTGAACGACGCGCAAGAGCCAGAAGCAAACCGAGGGGGAATGCCAACACGATGGCAATGGCGGAGACCATCAATGTCAAGTGAAGACCGGACCACTCGTCCCAGCCGATACCCGTGGTGTCGACGGCGGCATAGATCGCCCTGATGCCAAGAACTACAACGCCAGCCCCGACGAGACGAAGTGTGAATCTCAGCCAGCGAGCATCGAATCGATCGACCGGTGCTATCGAGTAGGCAGCGATCCCATAGATGATGCCCAATGGCACCCAACCACCGGCATCGAACCCAGAGACCGTCTGAAAACCAATGACCAGGAGGGTCATGGTCAGGAGCCATCCCACGTTCCGGAACCGCCTCGGCACACGACGTGCCTGGTATCCGGCTCCGGCTATAACCATCGCTCCACCGACAACGAGAAAGGGATTGATGAAGTTGCCGACATCGTCGGTGGTGGCAAAGAAGAGCAGCAGTGCAATGAAAGCAACCAAAGACCACATGCGCGCCAGGGTCTCAACGATGCTCCCACGGGCAACATCCAGACCAGCATCCTCTGCGCGGTCACGGGATGCCGCTGAGTTAGTGCCCAGTCCGATACCAAACGCAAGGGCGAAGATCATGAGCTGAGCGATGAGTCTCCACTGCTCATCCCGAGGAAAGGTCCCCTGCATGAACAGTGTCAGGTTGACCCGGACGGCATCCCACTGCCCCGTCACAAACATGAATCGCAAAGCGCGGTAAGCGACATAGAGCGTCAAGGGCAGTAACACGACGGTTATGAGCCCGGACCACCAATTACGGAACAGGTTTTTCTTGACCCAGTCCAGGCTGCTTTGCTGTGGTGGCGCTGGTGCCGTGGTCGTCATCGGGATTCCAACTGAAGTCTGCGGTTAACGACATTGAGCGTCAACGAGATCGAAAGAGAGAACACCAGGTAGACGGCCATCACAATGATGAATGACTGGAAGGCGGGCCGACCGTTCCCGACCGATGTCTTGGTCAGGGCCGTGATCTCGGCGTAGCCGACTGCAGTGCCCAAGGATGTGTTCTTGACCAGATTGAGGTACTGGTTGATTGTGGGTGGCAGAGCGATACGCATCGCCTGGGGAAGGACCACGAATCGGTATCTCTGGAAAGCTGACAACGCGACCGCGTTGGCCGCTTCGGACTGGCCTTGGTGCACGGCAAGGATCGAACCCCTGATGATCTCAGCCAGATGACTCGCCGTATAGAGGCCGAGGGCAAACGTGACCGACATCCACCCCCAATTGGCGATGAAGCCTCCATCGACACGTCTCCGGTTCTCCGAGATCACGGGCCAGGACATGTCGAGCGGCTGGCCAGACGCGATGTAAGCGATAACCAACGAGACAACCACGACACCGGTGAACCAGAGAACCCGGCGATGTGGCTGACCGGTCCGCTCAAAGTGCTTGGTCCGTCGGCGCCACATATAGGCGGCAAGGACAACTCCCGCCGCGAGTATCACCCAGAAGAGAACCAACGATCCCGTCGCGGTGAATCCGGGGATTCCCCAGCGGTCGTTGTTGATGATCAGGAGGTTGTTGTCGCTACCGGGGACCTTGAGCTCCCAGCTCTCTGAGAAGATCGGGAAGGGTCCGAATGTGAACACTGCGAACCCGAAGAAGATAATGAGGACCAGCGGTGGGATGTTCCTGAAAAACTCGACGTAGAAGGTGGCTATCCGGGCCACAAGCCAGTTCTCCGATAGACGGGAGACACCCACTATCAGGCCGACTACCGAGGCAAGGATGACCCCGAAAATGGCGGCCAGGAAAGTGTTCTTGATCCCGACCAGGGTCATCTGCCAGACGGGAGAACGTATGTCGAACTCCTGGTGATAGGGAATCGCTGTGTTTGTCGGTCCGGAGAGGAAACCGAACGAAGTCGATATCCCCAGCCTGTTCATATTGCTGATCAGATTGTTGACCAGCCAGTAGGCGACCCCGAAGATGACGAGTACGGCGAGCAATTGGCCCACCACGCGGATAACCCGGACATCGCGGTAGAAGGGCGGGCGTGCCACTTCCTTGCGTTGGGGTTCTCGAGTCTCTGTCGTCATTCTCTAGAAGGTGGAGAGGGCGGCCTTGCGGCCACCCTCTCTCAATCGTTTTCGTACTAGCGGTAAGGCGGAACGTACATCAGGCCGCCCTCGGTCCAGATGTTGTTTGGACTACCTTCAAGCGAGAGACCGATCCCCGGGATATGGCGGTCGAATATCTCCTTGTAGTTGCCGACCTGGGTGACAACCTGAACCGCGAAGTCGGACGGGAGTCCGAGACCGGGATCGAAGTTATCCGTGCCAACGAAGTTCAGGATGTTCGGGTTGTCACCGGAGTAGCTGCCGATGTTGCCTGAATCGAGGCCGAACTCCCAAGCCTGGACGGTCGCCATGACCGACCATTCCACCGCCTGCGCCCACTCTGTGTCGCCATCGGAGACGACTGGGCCCAGAGGCTCCTTGGAGATGATCTCAGCCATGATGAACTGCTCATCGCCACCCTCGCCCTCGATTGCGGACTTGAAAGCCGCGAGCTGGGAAGCGTCTGAAGTCCAACCTTCACACTGGCCCTCTTGGTAGGCCGGATTGAGCTGGGCGTTGTCCTCGAACACGACGCTGTTGAACGGAATGCCTCGGGCACCGAATACCGCGGCCAGGTTCAACTCAGTGGTCGTACCAGAGAGAACACAAATGTTTGCATCCGCAAGGTCTTCCAGAGTGGTGAATCCAGTCGAAGCCGGGACCATCATTCCCTGACCGTCGAAGAAGACGGTGAACAAGAAGGTCGCGCCTTCCTGACCATCACGGGTGGCGGTCCAGGTGGTGTTCCGGATCAGGAGGTCAATATCACCTGACTGGAGCGCTGTGAAACGCACATCAGCAGTCAACGGCTTGTATTCGACTTTGTCTGCATCACCGAGGATTCCAGCAGCGACTACCCGACAGAAGTCGATGTCGAAACCGTTGTACACACCGGCATCGTCCACGACGCCAAATCCGGGCAGGCCGTCGTTTACACCGCAAACGATCTTGTCCGCCGCAATTACA
>JAZFTT010000043.1:0-8391 GCA_036446835.1 Acidimicrobiia bacterium | reverse complement strand
CCGGCTCGATGTGGACACCATCGTGATAGTGGACTCACACTGGTTCACGACAGTCGAACATGTCATCTCTGCGCACGAGCACCGGCATGGGCACATGACTTCTTCCGAGCTGCCAAGGGGGATGGCCGGTATCCCTTACGACTATCCGGGAGACCCCGAGTTCGGAAAGCTCGCAGCCGGCCTCGGGGATGAGTTGGGTACTCCGACTCACGCCTCCGACGACGATTACCTCCCGGTCTATTACGCCACGATCAATCTTGTTCACTACCTTCACAAGAATGAGCGGGTCGTCTCGGTGTCGGTCGTCCAAACCGGAGAGCCCGAAGACTTTCTGACCATGGGGGCGGCGATAGGCGAGGCAGCCAGTCGTCTCGACCGGCGTGTCGTGGTGCTCGCCTCCGGTGGGATGAGCCACACCTTCTGGCGTCTCAGCCAGATTCCCAAGCACGAAGCCTCGGATCCGGTCCACATCATCACTCCCGAGGCGCGAGCGGCCGACGAGCTCCGTCTCCAGTGGATGAGAGCAGGCGACCACCATCGGATTGTCGACTCGATGGAGGATTACATGCAGTACAACCCTGAAGGAGGTTTCGGACACTTCCTCATGATGCTCGGGGCCATTGGTGGCGCTGATTGCACGGCCGCTGGAGAGTTGTTCTCCGACTATGAGAACGCCACCGGGACGGGTCAGGTCCACGTGTGGTTCGAGCAGCCGGAAAGAGGCTGGACCGCCTAACCGGGTACGAGGCCATGGTCGTGCCAGACTTTGACTGTGGTCGCAATGAGAATATCAAGCGGTCTGGTAGACGATCTCGACCGTCTGGCCTCTGAGCTGGAGACGCAGGATCTGAGATCAGTCAGGTTCACTCCAAGTCGAACCTCCCAAACGCGGGATCGGCTGGTTCGCATCATCAGGGCCTACCTGATTCCGCGTCTCACCAATCCTGAAGCTCCGCTCTGCGTTGTCTTCGCCGGGCCCACCGGCTCTGGCAAATCGACGCTGGTCAACAGTCTTTCTGGCCTGGAGGTGTCGGAGACGGGCCCCATTCGGCCGACGACCAAGAACCCTGTGATCCTCGCCTCCGAGAGAGCGCGCCATCACTTCGAGAATGTCGGGGGAGTCGAATGCGAGGTGGTAACCGGGAGTGCGCCGATCCTGAACCATCTTGGCGTTGTTGACACTCCAGACATCGATTCCACCGCTATTGAGCACAGGGTGACAGCGGAGAACCTCATCGACTGCGCCGATATCGTGGTGATGGTCACGTCGGCTCTGCGTTATGCCGACCTGGTGCCGTGGGAAGTCTTGAGACGGGCGATGTCACGTGGCACTCCACTCATCTTTGTCCTCAACCGCGTCACCAGTGGCTCGTCGGGCGCCATCACCGACTTCGCCTCGCGGCTCTCCGAAGAGGGAGTGGAAGGGGACATCATTGTTGTGCCCGAACACCACGTCGAGGTGGGTAAGCACTCCGTCCCCGCCATTGCGGTCAGAGAACTGGGACGCCGGCTCGTCGGACTGACACGAGACGGGGACCGGTATCAGCGTGAGATATTTCAACGCGTGCTCGATTCGACGATCGCCCAGATCTCAGAACTGGCCGAAAAAGTCGAGCGGGACCGTGAGTGGGCCGGAGTTGTGGATGCCGGTATTCGGTCTGCCTTCCATGACAGAGCTCATCACCTGGATATGTCCGGCCTGGTCACCGGTCTCGAGATCTCAGAGGCGCCTCCAGGGGTTCGACTGCGTTCTCGACGCTGGCGGCGCTTCAATCGCCTGCGAAGCGGAGATCTGGTCGAATTGGAGGCGACTCTTCGCAGCCGGTTGATCACCCTGGTCGAGTCGGATCTACGGGGCATTGTCGTGAGAGACGGAGAGCCCGGCATCATCGGCGGCACCGTCGAAGATGCCGTGCGTGGCACCCATATGATCACGGCTCAGGCGATCGATGGCTGGCTCGACATGGTACATGGCGAGGTAGACGAGATAAATAAGCGCGACCGCAATCTGGCATTGGCGGTTCTTTTCTCGGCCGCGCTCGATTCGGGGGATCGGAAAGCCATCGAGACCCTGTTCGGCGCCGATGGCGACGTCCTCATCGAGAGACTGCGTCTCGCGCTATTGGATCGCCTGCAGGTTGTCTATACCCAGACGGCCGGCCATCTCTGCAAGTCGCTTGCTCCTGTCTCTTACGGGGGGGAAGCGGATGAGCTGACTGCTCGTCTCACGAGAGTCGTGGTGCGCTCCCATTTCGCTGATGCATGACACGATTGTCGGGCTTCTCGACAAGGCCGACCTGGCCCTCGCCACCTGTGCCGGCGTAGTCGAGGAACACGATCTCGAGCCGATGGCTCGCTTGGCCCGCGACGCAAGGGTCCGCATCTCCTACCCGGAGGACATGAGTGTGGTCGCCCTCGTGGGAGGAACCGGCTCCGGCAAGTCCAGTCTCGCCAACGCCATCTGTGACGACGACGTGGCGATGACTGGAGGAGTCCGTCCGACAACGGGAGAGCCACTTGCCATCCTTCATGAGACTCGAGCCGGTGATATCGGCGGATATCTCGGTGCTCTCGGGGTCAGTCGCCAGACCGCAGTTCGCATACCACCATGGCTCTGTCTCATAGACATGCCGGATACCGATAGCGTCGAGATCGAGCATCGTCTCCGGGTCGAAAAGCTCTTGCCGCGCCTCGATGTCGTCGTGTGGGTTGTGGACCCGGAAAAGTACCGTGATGCTGCACTGCACGACGGCTATCTCAAGCCTCTCAGCCCCTACTCGAAGCAGTTCGTTTTCGTGCTGAATCAGATCGATCGATTGGCGCCGGCCATGGTCGAGGCGGTGGTTGTGGATCTGGAGTCGGCTCTTCGAGAAGACGGGATCGAGTCTCCCAGGATCGTTACAACCGCGGCCTATCCCGCTTCAGGTCCGCCGCTTGGAGTCAACGACCTTGTCGAGGTTCTCGAGGAGACCGTCAAGAAGGATCGGGTCTTCGACAAGCTCCTCGTCGACCTCGAACTTGGATCGATAGGACTGCTCGCGGCCACCGGCGGAACGGAGCTCGACTTCGAAGCGCGGGCTAGGACGGTCCTCGAGACGACGGCCCGCATGGTCGTCGACGGACAAACACGATCGGCCATTGACGAGCTGACCCACTTTCTGGAGGTGATCGCCGGCGAATCGGGAAACTTTGCCGGGTCGAAGATTCGCCAGATCGCTGCTTCAGCGCCCATCCATGTTCAGACGGCCGCTGAAAAGGTGAAGACGCCGAGATCTGTCAAGCGACGACTCCGGCCCCGAGGGCGGAGGAAAGAAGTTGAGACCTCCGGGACCGACCAGAGAGACACAGTCGGCTCACTGCTCGACGGTCTGGTGATCGACCCGGCTCGCGCCATCCTTACGGCGCGGGCCCGGGCAAACGCGACTCTTACCGACCTGTCCTTAGCGGTAGCGACGGCCCGTGGAGGGGCAGCTCGTTAACCTGGCGATTCGATGGAGCCCTGGGTAGAGAACATAATTCGCACAGGCATTGTTGTTGTTGCGTCGTTCATCGCATATCGGGTAGCCCGCGGCGCCGGCTACAGACTGGTGCGCAAGATGTCAGGCCGGGGTGATGAGAGCGAAGCCAGGGCCGAGACCCTGTGGCTGGTTGTGCGCCGCATCATCCAAATCGCCATTGTCTTGACAACAACTCTGGTGATCTTCGCCGTTTGGGACTTCAGCATCGCGCCGTTCCTGGCGGTTGGCACCGTTCTCGCGGCAGCGGTGGGTTTTGGTGCGCAGGATCTGGTGAAAGATGTCATTGCCGGGTTCTTCATCCTCGTGGAGGATCAATTCCACGTGGGGGACACCATCACCATCGCCGGTGTGACAGGCACAGTCGAAGACATCCAGTTGCGTATCACAGTGTTGCGCGACCATGAAGGAAGAGCCCACTTTGTGCCCAACGGTCAGATCACAGTGACATCCAACTACACGAGCCATTACGCCCAACCTGTTATCGACATCGGCATCTCATACGACTCCGACGTGGACCATGCCCTGGTGGTGCTGAAAGAAGTCCTGGATTCTCTGGCAAGTGACCCCGAGTGGAGCTCGCGCATCAAAGGTGAGAGCGAGGTCTTCGGTGTCAACAAACTCGATGACTCCGCGGTGGTGGTACGAGGAAGGCTCACGACCGTGGCCGAGGAACGCTGGTCTGTCCGTCGAGAGGCTCTGCGTCGGATCAAGAAGCGGTTTGATGCCGAGGGAATCACCATTCCTTTCCCCCAGCTGACCATTCACAAACCAGACTGACCACCGACGACGCGAAGCGAATCGGGATGCCAATCGACGGTTGCCTGATCGACCATGCCCAGCGACTCTCCGTCGGCCTGGACGGCTACCGGCGGATCAGCCGTCACTTCGAGGCTCTCCACCCTCGGCCACACCTCTATGCCTTTGACATTCTCGAGTTCGCGCCCGGTCAAGACGTCGACCGCGATCTGGGGGATCCGATGTCGACGCAGACGCTCCAATACGAGCACAGTCATTGGCGACGGTCGGTTCTTGGACAAGCGGAGGGGCACTTTGCCGAAATAGGAGTAGACGTCACGGAACTGAATCAAGGCAGTGGTGGCCTCAGCTTTTTTACCCTTGCTGGTCACGGTCAGATGGGGTCGTCGAGACGGAAAGGTCCTCACGCCCACTCCAACAGCAGTTCGGGCGTAATGAATCGAGCCGAACCGATACTTGCGATAAGGGTCGCTGTCCGCCTTCACCACTACCTCCGCATCCAGCCCGAAACCGCAAGCGAAAATCGTGTAATGAGTCGTTTCCGTGGTTCCCCGATGAAGCGTCATGCGGGCCACTCCGACGGTGGCTGTCTCCTCCGAGCGGGCAATCAGTCGTGCCGCCTTTGCCGGTCGAGTGGGGAGATGGAGCAGACGAGCGACGACATTGGTTGTCCCGGCGGGAATGATCCCTAGTGCCGTTTCGGTTCCGACGAGACCCTGGCTGACGTGATGGACCAACCCGTCGCCACCCATGGCCACGACAATCGATGCATCCGATGTGGCCGCCTTTGCTGCTGCCACGGTTGCTTCGGTGGACGATGACGGCCAAACGGCCTCGACCGGGTGACTCTTCGAGAGGTGGGACATGACCTCGCGGTGGGAGCCACCGGTGAACTGGGAAGCGACAGGGTTGGCGATCACGACGATGTGGTCCATGCCCGACGCAGGGTACCGCTGTATTCTTCCAGTCCGATGGAGAGCAGCGACGCCAGCACCCAACCAGCCGAGGAGATGGCCATCTTCGAGGATGGGCCGTCTGAGCCCCTCTTTTCGCTGGTTGCGGGAGAAGGTGACGGCTTCATGCTCGGCGCCGTTGCCGGTGACGCCGCCGGCGGGGCATGGGAACTCGGCTATTCCTCGGTTGCCGAGCAGATAACCGTTCTCTCCTACCAGCTGATCGAGCACCGGCATCTGGACACCGTCCGCGTGATTCAGGTCCTGCGCGAGCTAGACGGATCCGAGGAGGGAGAACCGGTGTACAGGGCGGAGACACCGCACTTCAGAGCCTGGCTCGACCGGGCCGCCGCGGGCTCACCTGTTCCTGAGGAGGAACCTTCACTCGACGGAGTGGCGCGGACCGTGCCCCTCGGTGTTGCCTTCCGCCGTGATCCTCAGGCGGTGACGAGGGAGGCAATAGAGCTCGGTCGGCTATTCGATCGCGACGCGGGCAGCGTTGCGGCTGGTGTGATTGCGGCCACCGCCGTCGCCGCGTCATGTTTTGGTCAGTCGGGGAGAGATCTGATCGTCGGAGTGACAGAGACGGTGATGCCCGTGATAGCGACCCTCGGCAATGGTCTATACGGGGAGCAACGTCTCGACACTCTTGAGACCGAGCTCGGTCGTCTTGCCGAAGCAGTGGGGGTTGGCAGCGGAAAAGAAGCAATCGAATTTGTCGGAGGCGATACTGGCGACCCCATTCAGGTCATGCTTGCCGGGCTTCTTCTCGCCGCTCCGGCGACGGACAGGTATCACACCCCCATCGAACAGGCGGCCAAGGTCGGTGGCAGCATTCTGGGCGCTGCGGTCGGGGGGATCATGGGAGCCAGAGTCGGTATTCGAGCCTGGCCCTGGGCATTCGCCAACGACACCTGGTTTGCCGAGATCGGCCGGCGAGTCACCCGCGGGCCCGATGAAGTGAGAGACCTACCCATCCCCTATGCGGTTGAGCAGCATCTCATCTCGGGGTCACATCCGGGCTTCCGCTGACGCAGGTTGTATCAGTTGCCGGTCAGAAAGTGACGGCCACAGAGATCAGTTCCTCCCTACCCAACAGACCCGCCGCCGCCTGAAGAGCGCGGGGAGCCTCTGAGAGGGGGAACTGGTGAGACACCAGATCGTCGATGCGGGGATCCGTTTCCAACTGCTTGGTCGCCCATTGGTAGCCAACACTGCTGGCGCCCATTGCACCCTTCATCGTCAGTTGCTTGGCGACGATGACGTCGGAGAGGAAGTGGAACGCTCGATTGCCTTTGGTCGAGGCAAGGATGACGCGGCCACCGCTGCGGGCGAGGTCGAGTGCGGTGAACACCGCCTCAGGATCATCCGAGGTGACGTCAACTACGACGTCTGGTCTCCTGCCGAGAGCGCCGGCGATTTCCCCGGCGAGGTCTGTCTTCTCGGCGTCGATGGCGAGATCCGCGCCAAGCTGTCTTGCCAATTCGAGACGGTCCCGATCGTGGGAGAGACCGCTGATGCCCACCCAGCCGGCGCCGGCGGCCTTGGCGGCGATGAGGCAGGCAAGGCCCCGCGGGCCGGGACCGAGGATGAGCACGTCCTCACCGGGCTGAAGGGCGGGTAGCTCGACCGCCCAGGTGTGTCCCGAAGCCAGGGGATGGACGAATGTGGCGACCTCGGCGGGCACGTCGTCCGTGACCGGATGGAGATGGGCATTCGGATCCAGGTAGAGAAGCTCGGCCAGCCCGCCCCAGAGCCCGGGCGGCTCCATCGAGGAGATCATTCCGTAGGAATTGGTGGGTCGCCGACTGACACATGTGGCGAGATTCAGCTGGCAGCGACGACAGCGACCGCAGCGGATGCGGGGCTCGACGACCACCCTGGTCCCCACCGAGTAGGGGACGTTGGGCCCCTGGACCGCAACCCGCCCCACCACCTCGTGTCCGGGCACCAGCGGGTAGACGATGTTGCGCGCCTCTCCTTTCCACACCTGGACGTCGGCGCCGGAAAGACTGGTCGCCTCGACGGCCAACCATCCGCCGTCCTCGATGGCCTGTGTGGGCACCTCGGTCAGAGAAAAATGACGTGGCTCGACGAGCATCATCGCTCTGGCTGAGCTTGCTGGCTGCATCAGAGGCGAGTGTAAGCCTGCGCTAGAGCCTCTCGATCAGACTGGCGATTTGGGTCACTCCGCGCTCGATCTCGTCCTCACCCACCGCGTAGGAGAACCGGAGGAACCCGGGTGCCCCGAACGACTCGCCTGGGACCAGGGCGACGCCGGCCTCTTCGAGGATGCCCTCGGCGAGGGCCTCCGACGTCGGGTATCGATCGCTGAGAACCTCGGTGACGTCGGGAAACACGTAGAAGGCGCCTTCCGGCTCGACGCACTCGAAGCCGGGGATCTCCGAGACCATCGAGTGCATCAGCTTTCTTCTCTGATCGAAGGCAAGACGCATCTCCTCGACTGTGTCCTGAGGCCCGGTCAGGGCCGCCAGGGCCGCATGCTGTGTCACGTTGGCGACGTTCGATGTGGCGTGGGATTGGTGTCGTGCTGCGGCGTCGATGATGTCGGAGGGCCCGACCATCCAGCCAACCCTCCAACCCGTCATGGCGTAGCTCTTGGCAACCCCGTTGATGATGACCCAGTTCTCCAGCTTCGGGGTGACGGCGACTATCGACGGTGCGACATCGGTGAAATACACCAACCGCTGGTAGATCTCGTCGGTGATGACCCATATCTCGTTGTCCCGGGCCCATTCGCCGATCGCCCGGGCCTCCGTCTCGGAGTAGACGGCGCCGGTGGGGTTGGAAGGAGAGACAAACACCAATGCCGTCGTTCGGTCGGTGCGGACGGTTTCGAGGTCGTCAACGCTGACCTTGAACCCGCTGGCTGCGGTAGAGGGGACAGGTACGGAGACCCCGCCGGCGAGTTCCAAACCGGCCGGGTAGGTCACCCAATAAGGGGAGGGGAGCAGTACCTCGTCACCGGGATCGACCAACGCCGCAAAGGTCTGGAACACGGCTTGTTTTGCCCCGTTGGTCACCACCACCTCGGAGGCGTCGGCGTCAACACCCGAATAGCGGGTGGTGTAGTCGGCGACTGCCTCGCGGAGAGGCGCCAGGCCCGGATTGGCCGTGTAGTGATGGTTGGCCGGATCATGAGC
>JAZFTT010000042.1:0-20126 GCA_036446835.1 Acidimicrobiia bacterium | reverse complement strand
CCAGATACCCTCGGCCATCAGTCCGTGATGCGATGTCGTCAACAGTGCAGAACCGTCGACCATGGCGGCGTCGACCACCTGGCCCTCATTGGACTCGCGGGCATGGAACAGTGCCGCCATCACCCCGAGAGCAAGAAGCATCCCCCCTCCTCCATAATCACCAACCAGATTCAGAGGCGGAATCGGACGCTCAGCAGGTCCGACGGAATCAAGCACACCGGAAAGTGCGATGTAGTCGATGTCGTGACCCGCCGTGGAGGCCAATGGTCCCTGCTGGCCCCATCCGGTGACCCGTCCGTAGACGAGTGCCGTGTTGGCAGCCAGACATTCGGCGGGCCCGATCCCAAGACGTTCCGTGACGCCGGGTCGGAAGCCCTCGATCAGAATGTCCGCTCTCGCGACGAGACCCAAGACCACTCTGACAGCATCGGGGGTCTTCAGATTGAGCCCGATGGATCGTTTACCCCGATTGTGCAGGTCGTGTCTGCTGCTCGAAGTGTGGTCACCGACCGCGACATCGGCTCGATCAACCCGGACCACCTCGGCGCCGAGATCACACAGCACCATCCCGCAGAAGGGCGCCGGCCCCAGTCCCGCCAGTTCGACAACACGGATTCCGGACAACGGGCCGGGCATCAGGAGTCGCTCACAAACGTCTCGGCGCTCTCGATCAGCACCGGTTTGAAATCGAGGTTGGGGTCGACCCCAAATGCGCCGTTGAACATCGCGGCGAGAACCAGCGCCGTGTCCGAGTCGTGAAGCATCAGGGGGTCGAGTGACTCTGGCTCTGAGCCGAGGGCAATCACGATGACCTCCTTCCCGGACCAGGCTGCGACATTCCACAGGTCGGTGGAGCGGGAGATGTTGATCTCTGGTCCGGTGAGTGTCGCGTTCCAGGCGAGGAAGGCCGGTTTCTGATAGAGCGGAATCAACGCCAGGTCATTCAAGTACGCCGTGTCGGCATCGTTGTAGGCTCGTGCTCTCTCGCCGCTGTCGGCAATGCCCTCCGTCGAACGCACCAGTGAGTCGACGTCCTCGTCGCAATAGCGGTTCACATTCAACGCCCCGAAACCGTTAGGAGCGGCGCCATCGCAGAAGTAGGTGCTGTTGGCAAGGTGTGGATCGGCTGCGGCCTTCCACGAGAAATTGATGATCTGCCATACGCCGGGCCCACCGAAGAACACCTCAGAAGAGAACAGGTCCGACGGAGTCATGAAATCAGCGACCAGCTCCACTCCAATTGCCTCGAGGGTCGCTCGAGCAAGCTCGAAGTGCGTCTCGCGGAAGTCATCTCCGAGTGTGGTGGCCCAGACAAAGGACATGCGTCGTCCCTGACATGAGTAGATGTCGTCGTCGCCCCTCTCACAGAAATGGTCGAGGAGTATCTGCTCGGCCATTTCGGGGTTGTAGCGGTCCTCGAAATTGGATTGATAGTTGACTGAGTCGACCATCCACACCGTGCTGTCGAGTGGTGAGGCTTCGGGGTCGACCGTGCGCACCGTACCGTCGAGCAGAGCCTCTCGATCTATGGCAAGTGTGATCGCCTCTCGAACCCATCTTTGCGACAGAAGAGGGTCGTCATGGTTGAAGTCGATGTGATCCCAGAAGGGGCCCGGTCCCAGTTGGTGGGTCACTTCCGCCATGTCGCCGACCTCGTCCACGATCCAGTCGAGGGGTCTGGGGTTGATCAGATCGATCTCACCGCCCTCCAGGTCGCGAAGCATGTTTCGAACGCTCTCGGGGTAGACGAAGTGGATCTCGCCCACGTCTCCCAGCGGAGAACCGGACAAGGGGTCGTTCGTCGCCCAGTACCGCGGGTTGCGTCTCAGAATGATCCGATCGCCTTCGAGCACACCATGGAGCACAAAGGGACCGGATGTCGTTGTCAGCGCCCTCCTCGTGAGGCTCCCAGAGTCGGTGCCGGCGAGCACGTGTCTGGGGAGCACCACGTCGAACAACGTCTGCCAGGGCCCATAGACCTTGGAAAAAGCAAACAGGACCGTCTTGTCGTCGATGACCTCCGATCCGGTAATCAACTCATAACCGGTCCCCACGACAGCCCCGTTGAATGGATCGACCATGACTTCGTGGGTATACACGAAGTCACCAGCCGTCACCGGTGTGTCATCGGACCACTTCGCCTCGGGACGAATGTGATAGACAACGCAAAAAACATCCGGACATTGGTCTTCCTCGGTGGTAGTGGTCACCGGGGGTGCTGTGGTAGTGGTGACCGGAAAGGTGGCTGTGGTCGAGGTCGTTATCGGGTCGGCCTGGCTCCGGGTGCACGCCGCTAGAACCAGAGAAAGTGCTAGCAGGGCAAGGCTGAGACGTGGCCAAATCTTCACTGTCGGAGATGAAACGCCTCGCGGCGCCCATTTCCAAGGATTCGGCGACTATTTCCTCCCCCGCACACTTGGGGACAAGGCGTTCAGGAGCCGAGTTCGAGGGTTCAAACATCTGTTGTCCTGGCAGCGACTACTCGCTTACCAGCACCGCACCTGGCCATACGTCGGGGAAGGCGGAGTGGCCCCCCAGAATAACCTCAGCGGGGAACTGAACGCTCCTGTGATATGCCTCGATGATCGACGTGCGGAACAACACTATGTACGGGAGATCCTCAGCGAGGATCAGATCCATTTCCTTGGTCAACTCAGCAGCTGTCTCGATGTCAGTCGCAGCCTCAAAGGCGTCGGCCACCGCGTCGAAACGGTCACTCCTGTAGCCAGGTGTGTTGAATCCACCGCCTCTCACGGCATCATGATTTGAGTGGAAGAACTGCACTAGTAAGGCACCAGGCAGCCACACGTCGGCACCACGCCAACCGAGCAAGTACATGTCCCAAGCCGTGGTGGTCTCCTCTGTCTGCGGTGGGAACACCGCGGAGATGATGGCCTCGAAATCCGTCGGGTCTGTAGCTGCCGGCACACCCAGATCATTCAGCCACTGCTCAATCCAGATGGCAAAGGTTGCTCGGAACGGGCCATAGGCGAGACCAGGAGCCATTATCTGAAGTTCCGGAACCTTGGTTCCGTTTGGCATGGTGAGACCAACACCCGGAGTGGTGACCGGATCCGGATTCTCTGGATCGATGATCGGCTCTGCATCCCATGTATAACCGGAGTCCTTGAGGATCTGGACGGCCGTCAGGAAACGGTCGGCCTCACTCATTGGACCCCCATCGACCCATCCTGCCCGGGGCACATCCGCGTTGTAGAACGTGATCAAGCCGGGGTGGATCATGGTGTAGGCGGGGAACACGGCACCAGCAAGGACGGCGTCAGCCACTAACTCCTTGTTGATGACAGTGGCTACCGCCTGACGGAAGGCCAGATCAGACATCGGGGCCTTGCGCATGTTGAACGCCATATAGCGGAAGCCTTCGTCCTGGCTAACCGAGAACCGAAGATCCGGGTTGGCGGCCAACTGATTCTGGAGACTGCTGGTGATGCCGTCCGGGTCGAAGACAAAGTCGATCTGACCGGCGGCCAAATTCTCGTAGGCTGCCTCCTTGGTGGCGTGTTCAACCCATAGAATCTCTGAGACGAACGGGCCCTCAATGAACTGGGCGACGGTGTCGCCGGAGCCCTCTCCACCAAAGACAGCATCTTCACCGCGACCACTATTGGTGATCCGAAACGAACCATCCGAGTAGAGAGTGTTCTCGGTACCGGTGTCGAAGTATGTGGGGTTGGAAACCGTGGCTGCGAACGCACCCGGCTCCCACTCAGCAAAGATCTGCGGGCCAACCGATGGTTCCATGGGAGCCGCAACCGCATAGAGCACCATCAAGGCCTCATTGGCGACCGAATCGGCGATCCAGGCATCGATGTCCTCTTGCGCGACATCCTCTTCGGCGATGTCGGTCTCAGCATCTTCATCCTCGAGCGACGCGGCGACGATTTCCTCTACGGCTTCCTCGTCTGTGACGGTGGCAGCCAACTCTGCGGCGGCAGCGCGAGCCTCTTCGACGAATGGTGTCCAGAAGTGGGACGGAACGAAGTCGGCGAAGCCGACACCGTTCTGCCACGTAGCCAGACCGGGTTCTCCGTCAAACTCGATCCGAACAACATCGTCGGAGGGGGCGGTGACACTCAAGACCGTCGGCACGAAATTGGATGCATGGTCACCGCCGAGTTTGAACTCTCGCGTTATGTCAAAGTAAAACGCAAGATCGTTGGCAGTAACCGGCACACCGTCCGACCAGGTCATGTCGGTGCGGATGGGCTGTTCGACAACCCAGACGTCACCCTCCTGGACAGCCTTGACCGGCTCCAAGGTGGAAGCGATGCCCGGCACATAGACGAAACCGGGGTTTGTCAACTTGAACATCGACGTCTTGGCATTGCCCAGATAGGCCTGGTTGTTGGTTGAGCTCTCCGTGTCGACCGAAGCGAACCAGTTGTCAGTAGTGATGTTGGAGATGAATCCAACACGGAAAGTACCGCCCTCCACAGAAGGCGGTCCACTGTCATCACCGTCATCACCGCTTCCGGCGGCATCAGCAGTTGCAGTGCCTCCGTCGTCCCCGCCCTCGGTGGTGTCGGTCGTATCGGTCGTGTCACCACCGGTGCACGCCACAACAACGAGGGCGAATACGGCAAGAAGGGCAAACAACCTGAGCCCAAAGTGCCATGTTGCTTTCACTTGAGTTTTCCTCCGAGCTAGGGGTCAAACGCACGTCTATCAATAAAAGGGGCGGATGCGCGAGACATCAAAATAGGCCGACATGTGGACGTATGCCCACCCGCGACGGGGGGTGCTATGTCTCCGGCTGCGGCTCGTGCTCACCTTCGACATCATCGAGGATCACGTCGTGACGTTTGGAGGACTCCGAGATGATCGCCTGGATGATCCCCGTCATGGGTAAGGCGAGGACCACCCCGATTCCACCCATCAGCTTGCCACCGATGATGATCGCCGCTATCGAAACCGCGGGATGGATCTCCATCGTTCGCTTGGTGATTCGGGGCGAGAAGACGTAGTTCTCCACTTGCTGATACGCGGTGAAGAAGATGATCACCCAGACCATCGTGGAAGTGCCGTTGGACGAAAGTGCGACGATCGCCGGCAAAATCATTGCGATATAAGTGCCGATCACCGGGATGAACTGACTGAGGACCCCGACCCAGATACCCAACGACAGGGCAAACGGGACGTCGAGGAAAGTCAGAAACAGGGTCGTGAAAGCGGCGCTGATAATGGCAAGGATCAGCCGGGAGTAGATGTATCCACCCATCTTCTCCACCGCGATGTCCCAGATGCGAAGAGACCGACGTTGCTGATGCTCTGGCATGAACTGAAGGACTGTCCGCTGCAACTGGGGCAGTTCGGCGATCATGTAGAAGGTGAACAAGGCGACCGTGGTAACAAAAATCAGAAACCCGAAGACCGAAGCTGTCAGTCCCACGATCCCACCAACCAGGAAGCCCCCAACGGATTGAATGCTGTCGGCGATGTCGGTACCGGCCGACTCGAGATCGAACTCGGAAAGATCGAATCCGAAGGTGCCTTCCAGAAAGGACAGCAGCGAGCTGACAAGACCGGGGATGGCATCGATCAACTGATTGATCTGATCGATGAACAGTGGGGCCAATGCCCAGGTGAACCCGACGATCATGAGAAACACAACGAGGAACACCACACCTGTCGCAGATCCCCGTCGCCACCCTCTTTTGACCAGCAGGTGCACGGGAGGGACCAGGGCAACCGCGAGGAATATCGACACGAAGACCATGAAGAGGATGTCGCTCAACGTGAAAATGAGCCAAATGACAACCCCGAGCCCCAGAAGGACAAAAGCGGCAGCCAACGTCCGCCGCTGGAATCTCTGTCGATCGGCGATTTCCTCTTGAGTGACCATGGAGCAAGAGGCTAGGAATGGAGAAGCCGACTCCCCGGTATCTTGGTTAGCCTCCTTCGATCATCATGAGGTCCCATGGACAGCTATGAAATCGCCTGGAGACCCGATGAGGAACGCGCCAGGGCCACGAATACGGCCCGATTCATGGCCGAACACCGGATCGACACCTACGACGAGTTGGTGCGTCGATCGACCTCAGACCCGGAGTGGTTCTGGCCGGAGGTGATCGAGTTCATCGGGCTCCCCTTCGAAAGGCCATGGTCTGTCGTCCGCGACACATCGAGGGGGCACCCCTGGGCGACCTGGTTCGGTGGCGGCGCATTCAATCTGTCCGCGGCGTGTGTCGACCGGTGGGCGGCCGAAGATTCGACCCGAATTGCGGTCCGATCGAAGAAGGAATCAGGCGAAACGACCGAGCTGAGCTATGGCGAACTGAAGAACGAGATGAGCCGGTTGGCGGGCGCGCTCCGGTCTCTGGGCGTCGTCCGGGGCGACGCAGTAGCCGTTTACCTTCCGATGTCCTCGTTTGCAGTCGTGTCACTACTGGCAATCGCCCGGATCGGCGCTGTGTTCATCCCGGTCTTCTCCGGATACGGAGCTGATGCCGTTGCCGCCAGACTCGAAGACCCACGGCCAAAGGTGATCATCACCGCCAACGGGTTCGAGCGGCGCGGCAAACCGATGAAGATGAAAGAGATCGTCGACCAATCCATCGAACTGGTCGGCGGAATCGGACACACGATCGTCGTCGACTACACACCCCGATCCGACACACCGATCAGCCGGGGCCGCGATCTCTGGTGGCACGACCTGGTGCCAGAGACAGAACCGGTCGAAGCGGCATCTACCTACTCGGAGGACCCGGTGCTGATTGCATACACCTCCGGAACCACCGGGCGTCCCAAGGGTGCTGTTCATGTGCAAGCGGGGCTCACGGTCAAGATCGCTGCGGAAGGAGCTTTTCAGCTCGATGTCCACAAGGATGACGTTCTGATGTGGGTCACCGACATGGGCTGGATCATGGGACCGTGGATGGTGATTGCCGGGTTGGCCAATGGCGCTGCCATCGCCACCTTCGACGGAGTCCCCAACTACCCGGGGTCCGATCGCATCTGGGAAGTTGTCTCACAACTCGGTGTGACCATCCTCGGACTGTCCCCGACGCTGGTGCGCGCCCTCCAGCCTCATGGAGCCGAGGAAGCGGATCGGCACGACTTGTCCAGGCTGAAGACCTTCGGCAGCACCGGAGAGCCGTGGAATCCCGAGCCGTGGTGGTGGTTGTTCCGCGACGTCGGACACGAGAGGATTCCGATCGTGAACATCTCGGGGGGCACCGAGATCGGGGCGTGCATCCTTTCGGTCAATCTCCTCCAGGGGATCAAGCCGACATCGCTTGGCGGCCCTTCGCTGGGAATCGACGCCGACGTGTACGACGATGCAGGTGTGCCGGTCCGTGGAGAAGTGGGAGAACTTGTGATGAGGGGATCCTGGCCGGGAATGACACGGGGGTTCTGGGGCGAGCCGGAGAGATACATCGCCACCTACTGGTCGCGCTTCGACGACACCTGGGTCCACGGCGACTGGGCATCCATTGACGAAGACGGATTCTGGTATCTGCACGGGCGCTCGGACGACACCTTGAACATCGCCGGAAAGAGAATCGGGCCCGCCGAGATCGAGTCGGTCGCGGTGTCGCTCGACGAGGTCGTCATGGCTGCTGCCATAGGGGTTCCCGACGAGTTGAAGGGCGAATCGATTGCCCTCTTCCTGGTACCGGCTCCCGGGGTGACTCCTGATGACGCGCTGACCGCAAAGGTCGAGGCCAGGACGGACGAGACACTCGGCAAGGCTTTCCGCCCCAAAACCATCCAGTGGGTGGATGACCTGCCCCGGACCCGGTCTCAAAAGATCATGCGTCGCGTGGTCAAGGCGGTTGCGCTCGGCACCGAGCCGGGGGATCTGACCGGTCTGGAGAACCCGGAGAGTTTGAGCGGTTTGCAGCCCCTCTAGACCGGTGGCGCCGGGTCGTACTGGATATCCCGCTTGACCTGACGGGCACGTTCGGTGGAGTGAAGCCGGGCAACCAGATGCAGGGCCATGTCGATACCTGCGGAGACACCCGACGCGGTGATGACCTCCCCACTGTCGACAAATCGCTCCTCGGGTCGGACCTCGATCGTCTCGTCCAAACTCGCCAGAAGGTCAAGCGAGCCCCAGTGCGTCGTCGCCGGACGCTGATTCAGCAGACCCGCAGCCGCAAACACCAGCGAGCCGGTGCACACAGAGGTCATCAACGTCCCCGCCGCCGCCTGCTCGGAGAGAAACAGCTTCACAGGTTCGTCGTCTACGTGGCGTCTGGTCCCACGGCCTCCCGGATAGAGGATCACGTCAACCCTCCCGAGATCGTTGACGGAGGTGTCGGTGGTGATTCTCATCCCTTTCGCGCAGGTAACGGTCCGGCCATCCATCGAAGCGGTGAAAACGTCCACATCGTCTTCCGGGTAAGTCAGTTGCCACATGCGTAACACCTCCCAGGGGCCGACCAGATCCAACTCCTCCATGTCGTCAAAACAGATGAGGGCGATCCGGGTGGTCATCCCGGGATCACTTCGGAGGCATTCGCGCCGCGGCATCGAGTCGAATGACCTCACCGTTGATCATCTCATTCTCGATGACGGCCTGAACGAGATGTGAGAAGTCTTCCGCGGTGCCGAGCCTTTGAGGAAAGACGTGAAGCTTGGCCAGCGAGTCACGCAATTCCTGAGGAGCGCCGGCAAGAAGAGGGGTGTCCATGATGCCCGGCGCAATTGTGACAACGCGGATGCCGGCCCCGGCCAGATCACGGGCGATTGGCAGCGTCATCGCAACCACGCCACCCTTCGAGGCGGAATATGCGGCCTGACCAATCTGACCCTCAAAAGCAGCTATCGATGCAACATTGACTATGACCCCTCTTTCCCCTGTCTTACCGGGATCGTTTGCCGCCATGACCGCGGCGACGTTTCTGATCACGTCGAACATCCCGATGAGATTGACTCCGATGGTGAACTTGAACAGATCCAGATCGAACAACACCCCCTCGCGGGATACAACGCGCTGTGCGGGCGCCACACCTGCCGCATTCACCAGCACATCGATAGAGCCGAAGGCCTCGTGCGCACCGGACACGGCTGCACTCACATCTTCGGCGTTGGACACGTCACAGTGGATAAACCGGGATTTCCCACCGAGCTCTTGCGCCGCCTCCTTGCCACGCTCTTGGTTTATGTCGAGCATTACCACGGACGCACCTCGACGGACCATCCTTTGAGCTGCACCTAGCCCAAGACCAGAGACACCGCCAGTGACCACCGCCACCGAGCCTTCCAACTGCACCGACTACCTCCATCGAACAGGTGGCGACGCTACCAGCGACCGGACTTTTGTTGAGGAGAACTCAATGACAGGGCGCCCCCATTGATCGGTGTCTTCGACTCGGGACTCGGCGGGCTTTCAGTTCTCATCGAAATCAAGACGCTGGCACCCAACGCCGACCTTCTCTATGTTGCCGACCTGGCCAGGGCGCCGTATGGAAACAGGAGCCTCGACGAGGTCCGCTCGATGTCTCACGAGGTGGCCAACTGGCTCATCGAGCAGGGGGCGGAGACACTGGTGGTCGCCTGCAACACGGCGTCCGCTGCTGCCCTGGACTCGCTACGAGAGTCGCGCCAGGAGATCCCGATAGTCGGGATGGAGCCCGCTGTGAAACCTGCCGCTGCCGCCTCTGAGACAGGAGTAATCGGTGTGTTCGCCACCGAGGCCACATTTCAGGGCCGTCTCTTCGAGTCGGTGGTGAGCGACCACGCGAGAAAAGCCAAAGTGGTAACTCGAGCCTGTCCGGAGTGGGTCGAAATGGTCGAGCGAGGAGAGTTCTCCGGCCCCGACGTCGATGCCACTGTCGCCGCCGCTCTGGTTCCGATAATCGATGAGGGGGCAGACGTCCTCGTTCTCGGGTGCACTCACTTCTCCTTCCTTCGACCGACCATCGAGAAGATCGCCGGACCGGGTGTCACCGTCGTCGACCCGGCACTTGCCGTGGCGGCCCAGACGATTCGAGTGGCAGGTGCCATCGAAGGCGAAGGCCGGGTGCGGATGGCAGCGTCAGGTGATCCATCCGTCCTCGCCCGACTGGCGAGCGACCTTGGCATCGTCGACTCGTCCGGGGAGGTTCTACCCTTCCCGGAGTGACCGAGGCCGCTCAACCCAATCTGGCGTGGATTCGCCACGGCCGTGCTCTCATCGGTCGGGGCCCATCTCAGGGCTTCGATCCGGGAACCGGGCCTCTTCGCTACCAGCGAGCTCTGACGGCTCTTCGGAAGAGTGGGAGACAATTCGCCATGGCATCGTTCACTTTCGACCCCGAGGAGCGGGGCTCGGTCATCGAGATGACGGAGGATGTCGTTGACATGGATGTGGAGGAGATTCCCACGCCCGACCGTGCTCTACCGGATGGACGAATCGCCTCCGACGGGGCTGCCGGGTGGCAATCAGCGATGTCGGCGGCACTGGAATCGATCGAAGCCGGGGCGATCCAAAAGGTGGTGATCGCCCGTCAGGTCGATATCGAGTTCGATTCGGTCGTCCCCATCGAGGTTGTTGTTGACCGTCTCCGGGCGACCGAGTCGGATAGCTACACATTTCAGGTCAAAGGTCTGGTGGGAGCCAGTCCCGAGCTTCTGGTCTCCCTTCAGGATGGGCGGATCTCGTCACTGGCACTCGCCGGTACGGCGTCGGAAGCAGAAAGCCTTGTCTCGGACAAGATGGATCGAGAACACGCCCTTTCGTCGTCGTCCGTCGAGGAAAGGATCAAGGCTCACACGACGTCACTCGACGTACAGCAGCGAACGGTGCTCCGGTTCGGCGACATAAACCATCTGGCCACCAGATTCGTGGGTCCGGCGGCCACCGGCACCACCGTCATGGACGTGCTGGGGTCCCTTCATCCAACGGCCGCCGTTTCGGGAGAGCCACCGGAAGCCTCGACAAGGATGATCAGAGATGTCGAGCCAAGATCTCGCGGCAGATACGGAGGACCCGTCGGTTGGTTCGACGCCGACGGAGATGGTGAGTTCGCCATCGCCCTTCGTTGCGGTCTGTTCGCCGATAGAACGGTCACTCTCTATGCCGGGGGTGGGATCGTGGCCGGCTCGAACATCGACTTCGAGTTTGCCGAGACCGAGCTGAAACTTCGCCCGATGCTCAAGGCGCTAGGACTTCAATAGAGACACGGCCCCCCGACTCGCCTCGTCGAGCATCTGGCGGGCCTTCAGGTCGGCCCTGCGCTCGATCGGCACGCGGATCAGATGCCGCCCACCTCTGTCGAGTGCCTCCATAGACGAGGAGGCTGCCTCCTCGGGTGTCTGGGCTGTCATGAACCAAAGGTTGTGGAATCGCGCCAGCTGCTCGAGGTCCCTGCCGTGCGGAGTCACAAAGAGCCTCTCGTAGGACGGCGCATGGGCCGCCGGCGGGAGATCGTCGAACAGTCCGCCCCCATCGTTGTCGAGCACGATGATCACGAGATCGTCGATCACATCGCAGAGAAAGCCATTCGAGTCGTGGAGCAGCGACAGATCGCCCGATATCGCCAATGTGCGCGATATCGCCGAAGCGACTCCGAGGGCTGTGGACACAAATCCATCGATTCCAGAGGCGCCTCTGTTGGCGATCACGGTGCCCCGGCGGGTGAGATGGCTATCGACCTCACGAATCGGGAGAGACGAGGCAACCACTAGCCTTTCCCATGAGACGTCGTTGAGAGAACGAGCGATGGAAGCGCCGGAGGGAACGGTGACCTCGTCGAGACTCCGGTCGATGATCTCACGAAGCTGTCGGTCGGCCTCCGACCACGCTTCGGCCCAGTGGGGAGCCGTCTTGGAGGTGGCCGCCCGCATCAGGGTGGCCACAGGCTCGGCATGGAGAACATGGGTGGCGTTCCGCCGTGGATCGATTCTCCTCCCCCGAGCATCCACCCGAATTCGCTGGCCGACCGCCGACTCGATCAGATCTTCGAGACGCTGACTCGGTCCAACCGCCCCGACCACGTAGACCGTCTCGGGAGTCAGATGCTGAGGAACGCCACCGACGAGCAAATGGTGATAGCTGCTCACCACCGACTCGCCGCGCATACCGGACAAAGCCGTTGCCAGAATCGGCCACCCGAGAGCCTTGGCCGCCTCGGTCAGACCGCCGCGGTCGTATTCACCCTCGCCGGCGATGACCAGTCCACGCGACGAGCCGATCAAACGCAGATCCACCGGCGGTGGCGCCGGAATGACCGGATCGATCCACGGCGCACCTTCCTGCCGACCGTCGATGGGGAACGGATATTCGAGACCTTGTGTCCGCCCGTCATCTGTGACCGGAACCGTCGGCTCGCGGAATGCCAGGTTGAGATGCACCGGACCCGGTCGGTCTCCTTGCCCGAGTGCGATGGCAACAGCCTCCGAGACGGTCGAGCGCCAAGATTCGTTGAGATTCACGTCCGACCCCGGAGCCTCCACATCGCCGAAGAACCGCACTTTGTCGCCATAGAGTCGTATCTGGTCGATCGTCTGGTTTGCTCCGACACCACGAAGCTCCTCGGGGCGATCCGCCGACAGCACGACGAGAGGGGTCAGCGACATGTCCGCTTCAACCACAGCGGGGAAGTAGTTGGCCGGAGCCGTCCCGGACGTGGACAGCAGCGCAGCCGGAAACCCGGTCGCCTTGGCTCGCCCCAACGCGTGAAAGGCAGCCGATCGCTCGTCCAGCACGACCCTGGTCTCGAGGTCGGGGTGCGCCGCAGCGGCTATCGCCAGGGCCGCCGAGCGAGACCCCGGCGAGACCACCACAAGACCGATTCCATTTCTCCACAGCTCATCCACCATGGCCCGCGCCATTGCCGTGCTCGGGTTTGGCTGACTCAAGGAAGCGCCTCGGCCGCGGCTCGCAACTTACGGAGCAACTCGGCCGATCGTGAGCGTTTTGGTCGCCACCGCTCGAGAAGATCCAGGTCTGGCTCGGGGCGTCGAACTTCGAGGATGCCGTTTCTGGGAATGAGCGGGCTCAGGGTCGGGTCGCCTTCGATCAGAGCAACGGTCCCTAGACCACAGGCGTAAGGCAGCTCACCGAGCAGCGACGCTGCGAGCAATCCGGCGTACATGCCTACCGAGGTCTCTAGCGCCGACGAAATGACGACAGGGACTGTGGATCGCCTGGCGAGGTCGAGCACCCGCACCACCCCACCCATGGGCTGGCACTTCATAATCAGCACGTCGGCCGCGCCTTCCTCGAGAACTCGCAACGGATGGCGGCTTTCTCGGACGAGCTCGTCGGCCGCGATGGGAACATCGGTGCGTCTCCGCAGTTCTGACATGTCCTCGATGGTGGCGACCGGCTGTTCGGCGTACTGGAGGTTGAATCGCGAGAGTGACTCGAGCCGCCTGCTGGCGGTATCGAGGTCCCAGGAGGCATTCACGTCGATACGGATATGGCCGGAGGCGCCCAATGCATCTCGCACAGCGGCCAACCTCTCCTCGTCGTCGACCTCGGTATCGCCCGGGTTCCCGATCTTGACCTTCGCGGTGCTGGCACCCGACTCCGCGACCAGGGATGCCGCAGTATCCGGGGCGACCGCGGGAACCGTCACATTCACCGGGATCGCCGACCGCCCGGCGTCGGGGATACTCCCACAGGCGAGTTCCAGGGCCGCCGCCAGCCATCTCGCGGTGACGGCGGGCGGATATTCGGGAAAGGGCGAGAACTCGCCCCAGCCCGATGGACCCTTCATGAGCACAGCCTCCCGGTGATCGACACCACGAAAGGGATGACGCATGGGGATGCGGACCGGGTATAGCTCCAGCGACTCGAGTACCGAGGTCATCCTTTCTGCTCCTCCCGGAGGTAATCGACCAGACGATCGAGCTGGTATTCATCCAATGAGGAGGAGAAAGACGGCATGCTTCCCCGCCCCATCATGATGGCGAATTCGAGGAACTCGTCTGGCTGACGCGCCGCGTTGGAACCAGGGCCGAGCGGAGGCCCGATACCGCCACTGAGGTCGGCGCCATGACAACTGACACACAGCTGTCGATAGATCTCGTCGCCGGCAGCGTCATCTGCGGGGCGACCGACCGAACATGCCGATATGACAAGGAACATCACGACAGTGAAACGTCGCATAACGTCGATGGTATGAGGGCTTCCCAGCCTCAATCAGGCTCAACACGCTCGGCGAGATCCCTGACCATTTGTGACTGGTTGCGCGGCACGACGAGAACCGCATCTGGTGTCTCGACGACAACAACATCACTGATACCGGCGACTGCCACCGTTCGGGATGTGGCCTTCACGAGAGAGCCTTCGACATCGATGAGGACGGTGTCACCTGACGTGACGTTTCCCTGATCATCCTTCTCAGAGATCGACCAGAGTGCCTCGAAAGATCCCACGTCATCCCAGCCCACATCGATCGGCATGACTACGGCCTCCTTCGTCTTCTCCAAAATTGCGTGATCCAGAGAGATGCTCTCGACATTCAGAAACTCGGCGCCCAATTCCACTATCCCATCGACCGGTGCCCGCATTGCCGCCGCGACACCGTCCAGAATCTCCGGACAATACAGCCGGGCCTCCGTGAGTAGGGCACCAGCCGAGACAACGAACATTCCCGAGTTCCAGACGTGGCTTCCGTCCGAGGTCAACCGCTCGGCCTCATCCCGGTCGGGCTTCTCCTTGAAGCGTCGTACTCTGAAGACGCCGGACAGCGGTTCTCCCAATTCGATATGGCCGTAGCCGGTCTCGACTCGCGAGGGCACTATCCCGAAAGTCACGAGGGAGCCTTCCACCAAATGTTCGACTGACCGGGTCACGGCGGCGGTGAAGCCTTCTTCATCTCGAATCAGATGATCGGAGGGGAGAATCACCAATACATCGGCCGGATCTGAGGACAGCGCGGCCGCCAGTGCCGCCGGAGCGGTGTTCCTGCCCTCCGGTTCCACGAGAAGCATGTGGATGCTGATACCGCAGTCGGCAGCGGCCGCCTCGACGAGGTGGCTGTGGGCCGATCCGGTCACGACGATCGGCGGCGACACGCCCGGTTGGCCGGCAAGACGCTGCAGAGCTTGCACGAACAACGTGTCTCGGCCAACCAGTGGCGCAAACTGTTTGGGGAGATCAGGTGCAGAGAGCGGCCACAGACGGGTTCCGGCCCCGCCGGAAAGAATCACTGGTCGGATCAATGCCACCAACTGAGCGTACCGGCGATGCCGGGCACACGGGCTTCAGTCGGACGAGGTGATCGAGACGTAGCCACATTCCTCGCAGATGGAACGACCTATCCCAATCCCACCCGGAGCCTCCACGAGGTCATGGACGTGATTGCGGCCACTGCGGCTGAAGGCACTCTTCACGGCACCCATGATTCCTGACTTCTCGCGGGGCGCACCGGCGAGAACAGGCTCAGGCTTAGAATCTGTGTCGGAGGCGGAGTCGGGCTCCGGCTCAACGGCAGGTTCCTCGAATTCGCCCAGATCGACCACCAGCTGCTTGGAGACCTCTGAATCATCGCTGTCGCCTGAAGTCGAGAGAACCTCCTTGACCAGCTCGGGCTGTGTCTCCTCGACATCTTCCTCATCCTGCGCCTTCTCTGCTTCGAGACGCTCCTGGGTGGCCCTCTCCTCTTCGGCCTGTTCGACTGCGGCCTTCTTCGCAGCAACACGTTCCTGCTCCAGTTTCTCGGCCTCCAAACGATCGAGATCGGCCCGCTCAGCCTCCAGACGCAGATCGTCGGCGCGCCGGGACTCGAGTCGTTGCATCTCGACCTGGATGGCCTCCCGACGCTCGGCGTCGTGACTCTCCTGTTCGGCGCGTTTGGCATCGACTCGCTCGATTTCCTTGCGCTTCTTCTCGATACTCGCCAGTTCTTTGCGGGCAGACTTGGCATGTTTGGTTTCGAGACGCTCCAAGTCGGCGCGCTGCTTCTTCAGCTGATGTGCTTCTGCCTTGGCCGCCTCGAGTCGCTCGCTCTCGAGTCGCTCTCGCTCATCACGCTCGGCATCGAGTCGCTCCATCTCGGCGCGCTCGGCTTGAAGTCTCTCCATCTCGATGCTGGCAGCCTCGGATCTCTCGGCTTCGAGACGTTTCTGCTCATCACGTTCGTTCTCGAGACGCTCCATTTCGAGACGGAAGGCCTGGACGCGGTCGGCTTCCATCTGCTCGGCCTTGAGACGCTCAGCCTCCAGACCCTTCTTCTCTGCATCGAGTCTCGCCCGCTCTTCTTCTATCGCACGCTTTTCAGCCTCGAGACGCTCGGATTCAACACGCTGTTGCTCGGTACGCTCTGCTTCGACGAGTTGTGCTTCGAGACGGTCCCCCTCATCACCGGTGGTCTCGCCAATGATCGGAATCCGGGTCTCTGTCGCCGGCTCGACCGGCTCGATGGTGCGGGCTTTGTCAGACAGAGACTCGATCTCCTGCGCCACCGACTCCGCCGTGATGTCATCCTGGTGGACAGGCTCTCTCTCGGTCAGGAATCCACTGCGTTCAGTTTGAAGATTCTCAACCATTGCATCGCGAAGCTCCGAGATCTTCGATGTCGTGGTGCCTCTGCGTGATCGACGGACTGCAATCGGCCGTCGGACCAGGTTCATCGACTTGAACCGGGCCCAAACCTCTGCCATGTGTTCCACACCGCGATAGGCGAAGTCGATCGGATCGTCCGCGAGGAAAGTTATCTCTTCTTCAGCTAACTCAACCTGAAAGGCACTCGAAACAAGACGTCGTGCATGGACGTCATAAAGAGACCACCGACCGAGGGATTCACCCTCGAGGACCACCTCAGCCTGAACGTCATCGATCAGGAAGGTCGCCGGAACCCCCGGGTGGTCGATCTCTGGTACCCGGATTTTACCGGTGAATTTCACCGCATTACCTACCCATCAGCCGCGGCTAACTGCATTCTCGCAGATAACGATCCCATTGCTTGGAAGAATGTCAAGAGCGCTAGCGATAGGCATCCAATGGAGGGCAAGCACAGATCAGATTGCGGTCGCCGCCCACACCGTCGATCCGACCCACAGGCGACCAGTACTTGTCGATCCTGAGACTTTCGAGCGGGAAGGCTGCCTGCTCTCTCGTATAAGCCCGATCCCAATCGTTGGCCGCGACATCCTCCATGGTATGTGGAGCAAGAACCAGTGGGTTGTCGTCCAACGGCCACTCTCCCGAGCCAACGCGGTCGGCTTCGGCCCGAATTGCGATCATCGCCTCGCAGAATCTGTCGAGCTCGGAAAGACTCTCCGATTCCGTGGGTTCGACCATCAATGTCCCTACCACCGGGAATGAGAGCGTGGGAGCATGGAATCCGTAATCGGCGAGACGTTTTGCCACGTCCTCGGCGGTTATGCCCGTCTCCTTGGCAAGTGGGCGAAGGTCGAGGATGCATTCGTGGGCAACCCGGCCACCCTCCCCCGAGTAGAGAACCGGAAAATGGGGGTCGAGTCGGCGAGCAACGTAGTTCGCAGACAGGATCGCCACCCGAGTCGCCTTTCGCAGTCCGGACGCTCCCATGAGACGGAGGTAGGCGTACGGAATAGCCAGAATTCCGGCCGACCCGAAAGGAGCGCCTGACACAGGCCCGATCCCTGTTTCCGGACCGGCTTCGGGCAGAAGAGGATGGTTCGGAAGAAAGGGCGCCAGATGGGCCGCAGCTCCGACCGGCCCAACCCCGGGGCCACCGCCGCCATGGGGGATGGTGAATGTCTTGTGAAGATTGAGATGACCGATATCGGCGCCAAACTCGGCCGGGCGGGCCAGCCCCACCAACGCATTGAGATTTGCGCCATCGACATAAACCTGACCCCCATGGGAGTGAACGGCGTCCGTCAGCCGCTTGATCCCCTCCTCGAAGACACCATGGGTTGACGGATAGGTCACCATCGCCGCCGCCAGCTCATCGGCATTCTCAGCGAGCTTGGCATCGAGATCGTCGAGGTTGATGTTGCCTCCCTCGTCGGTGGCGATTACGACGACGCGCATACCGGCCATTACCGCCGATGCGGCATTGGTCCCATGGGCTGATGCGGGGATGAGGCAAACATCACGATGCTCCTCACCCCTCGACCGGTGATAAGCGGAGATGGCAAGAAGACCTGCCAGTTCTCCCTGAGATCCCGCGTTGGGCTGCAAGGAGACAGAGTGATAACCGGTGATGTCAGCGAGATAGTCCTTCAGCTCTCTGATCAGTTCCAGATACCCCGCAGCCTGATCAAGCGGAACATATGGGTGAAGGTCGGCGAATCCCGACCAGGTGATCGGGATCATCTCCGTTGTCGCGTTGAGTTTCATGGTGCACGAACCGAGAGGGATCATGGTGCGGTCCAACGCCAGGTCCCTGTCGGCGAGTTTTCGCAGATAGCGAAGCATCTCATGCTCCGACTGGTAGAGGCCGAACACGGGATGGGTCATGAACGCGGACTTTCTCGCCGCTTCGACCGGGATGCCACCGACACCGGTGGAACGAGGCCTCTCCGCCCCAAATGCCGACAGGACCTTCAGAACGATCTCCTCGGTGGTCTTCTCATCGAGTGAGACCCGTACATGGTCGTCGTCGACACGACCCAGGTTGATGCCGGCCTTCAAGGCCCCGGCCAGGATCCCTTTGGCCCTCCCCGGTGTCCGAACCGTGATGGTGTCAAACCACGTCCCACTCGTGAGTTGGAAGTCTGACTCGGCCAGACCTTTCGCTAGAAGATTCGTGAGCCGGTTCACTTCGCCGGCAATCGCCTTCAGACCTTCGGGTCCGTGCCAACACCCGTAGAGACCGGCGATCACGGCCAGAAGGACCTGGGCAGTGCAGACGTTCGAAGTCGCCTTCTCGCGACGGATGTGCTGTTCCCTCGTTTGAAGCGCCAGCCGATAGGCGGGGCGACCAGCGCGGTCCTTGGAAACACCGACGAGACGCCCCGGCAAACCTCTTACCAGATTCTCACTGGTGGAGATGAACCCGGCGTGGGGCCCTCCATAACCAAGAGGCACCCCAAAACGTTGTGCCGAGCCGACCGCGATGTCGGCTCCCCACTCCCCCGGCGGCGTCAGCATCGTCAAAGAGAGAAGGTCGGCGGCGACCACGACGAGAGCATTGGCCTCGCTAAAGGAAGCTGCCAGGTCCCGATGATCCCGAATGGCGCCGCTCGAACCCGGATACTGGAGAAGAACGCCAAATGCGAGGGACAGATCTACGTCATCGTCCAGGTCACGGACTTCGATTCCCGCGGCTACTGCCCTGGTGCCAACCACAGCCTTCGTCGGCTCGTGACAGTCTGGATCGACGTAGAAGACCTTGCCGCCCCCTCGATGAAGACGACGGCACATTGCCATGGCCTCGGCGGCGGCGGTTGGTTCATCCAGAAGGGAAGCATTTGCGATGCTCAGACCGGTGAGGTCTGAGACCATCGTCTGGAAATTGAGGAGGGCCTCGAGACGACCCTGGGAAATCTCGGACTGATAGGGAGTATAGGAGGTGTACCACGCCGGATTCTCGAGGACATTCCTCTGAATCACCGGAGGCATGATCGTGTCGTGATAACCAAGCCCAATGAGGGAGATGAGTACCTTGTTCCGCCCGGCAAGCTCCTGGAGCCGCGCCACAACCTCGGGTTCGGTAAGGGCGCCTCCCAGATCCAATTGTGTGTCGAGAATGGACTCAGGAACAGTTTGACCTATGAGGTCATCGAGCGATGTTGCCCCGATGGTGGCGAGCATCTTCTCGATGTCGGCACTGCGTGGTCCAATGTGTCGGTCTGCGAACCTCTCCGTGGGATGGGGCATTGGTGTCTCCTAAACGGCTCTGCCCTTCCCGCTGTCGTGACCTCCAGCGCTGTCTCGGCCGACGGTCCTTCTGGCCTGAGAGATTCCGGGAAGGAGTTGCCCCTTCGGCGCCCCTCGGTCGGGGCTCTCCCGTCGACTTCGTTGACAGCTACATCATAAGGCGAATCCGATCAGAGGGGTGAAGCCGCAGGAAACCAACTCAAACATTGAATCGGAACTCCACAACGTCGTTGGGTTTCATCACGTATGACTTGCCCTCGGTTCGAACCAGGCCCATGGAGCGAGCCGTCTGCCAGGAGCCGGCGTCCACCAAACTGTCGTAGTCCACGACTTCGGCCGCTATGAAGCCACGCTGGAAGTCGGTATGGATCACACCTGCCGCTTCGGGAGCGGTGGCACCGGTGTGAATCGTCCAGGC
>JAZFTT010000041.1:0-5810 GCA_036446835.1 Acidimicrobiia bacterium | reverse complement strand
CGTGGCGTAGAAGCCGGAGCCTTTGAAGACGATGCCTCGGGCATGAAAGACCTTTTTCAGCTCGCCACCGCAATCGTTGTGTTTCTTCAGCGGCTTTTCCGAGAACGATTGAAAGATTTCGATGTTCTCGCCACATTGTCTGCAGGCGTATTCGTATGTTGGCATGGGTGGGTGTGACCGGCTTGAAGGGGTGGAACCAGTCAAGTGTAGAACCTGACTCCGAGGTCTTCCATTCCCCGGCGAGCCAATATGATCGTCCCATGACGATCGCCCTTGCCCTTGTCGGCGCCTATGTGGTGGGAAGCATCGATTTTGCGGTGATCGTCGCCCGAATGCACGGGGTCGACATCCACGAAGTGGGCAGCGGCAACCCCGGCGCCTCCAATGTCCTGCGGACGCTTGGTCGACTACCGGCAGCGATGGTGATGATCGGCGACACATTGAAAGGCGTGATCGGAGCCTCCATGGGGTTTATCGCCGGCGGTCTGGTGGGCGCCGCTACCTCAGACGGTCTCTCGCACTGGGCGTTCGCCGCGGGGCTGGCTGCGGTCATCGGTCACTGCTACCCGGTCTTTCACAAGTTCAAGGGAGGAAAGGGTGTGGCCACAGGCTTCGGCGTCGTGATCTTCACCGTATGGCAGGTGGCGGCGATCACCGTTGTCATCTGGGCAGTTCTGGCGAGGTTCACCAAAGTTGCCTCGGCTTCCTCGCTCGTAGTGGTCATATTGGCGATCCCACTGGCCATCTGGCAAGGAGTCAGCGGATTGAGTCTCATGTGGATGGTGTTGACGGTCGCTCTCATCGTTTGGCGCCATAGAGCCAACATCGGGAGGATGGTCAGAGGAAGCGAGGAGAAGGTTCCGACGTGAGCATCGATGTCGCCGTCATTCCGGCGGCTGGACGCGGCATGAGAATGCGCCCGGCAACCCGGGTGGTCCCCAAGGCTCTGCTCACAGTCGTCGACAGACCGGCGATTCAGTACGCAGTAGAGGAGGCGGCCCGGGCTGGAGCCAAGGAGGCCGTTGTGGTGGTGGACCTCGATGCCGGTCATCTGGTGGCTCAGCATTTCAGTCTCGACGGGGGGCTTCCCGGTCTCGAGGACATTCGAATTCGACCGGTCGTTCAGGAGGAGGCGCTCGGCCTCGGCCACGCCGTGAGTGAAGCCGCTCACATGGTGGGGGATCGGTCCTTCTTTTGCCTCCTCTCCGACAACATCGTTCGACCCGGACATGACGTCCTTTCGTCTCTGGGCTCGGGCAGCCGGCAGGGGGCGGTGTCGGTGATGTGTCTCCGTGAGCTCAATGATGAACTCCTCTCCAGATACGGAGTGGTGATTCCCGACTCAGATCTCGTGGACGGGTATCTCGACCTCGCCGGGGCGGTCGAGAAGCCGGGCGTCGAGGCGGCTCCATCCCGGTATGGCCTGGTCGGTCGTTATGTCTTTACTCCCGAGGTGTTCTCCATTCTCGAGAAGATCTCACCCGGAGTGGGTGGCGAGATCCAACTCACCGATGCCATCCAGGAGCTAGGCGAGCGGGGGCGGTTACGCGGCTTCGTGGCGGGCGAGAATCTTCTGGATGTCGGAACTCCTGAGGGTCTGCTCAGGGCTTCATATGAGCTTGGTCTCGACCGCTTCGGGCCTGAGTTGTTCGGGTAGATGAGATGAAACCACTTGAAGCAGTTCGGTCTGAGATATTGCGGTCGGTACGACGGCTTGACACCGAGACCGTTTCGTTCAGCGAAAGTGTTGGCAGGGTCTTGGCCGAAGCGGTCGTCTCCGGGGAGGACGTGCCCCACTTTGCCAACTCGGCCATGGACGGTTTCGCAGTCCGTGGCGTGGATGTCAGCGAGCCTGATGCTCTTCTCGCAGTGCTCGGTGACGTGCCTGCCGGTCAGGTCGCGTCGGTCTCCGTGGGCGATGGGCAGGCCATCAGGATCATGACTGGCGCTCCGATGCCTGATGGTGCTGACACCGTCGTGCGTGTCGAGGACACGACTGCCGAAGGCGACAAAGTGAGGATTCACACCTTGGTCGAAGAAGGCACCCATGTGCGTGAGGCCGGCGGAGATGTCCGAGCCGGCCAGGTCGTGTTCAAACCCGGTCTACGCGTGGGGCCCGTGCATGTTGGTGTTCTGGCGACGATGGGTGTGGTGGAGCCGGTGGTGTCTCGACGTCCCCGGGTAGGGGTGATGTCAACCGGCGACGAACTGCAGCCACCGGCCACCCAGGACCTGGCTCCGGGAATGATCCGTGATTCCAACCGGCCGATGCTGGTCGGTCTTCTCGAGGATGCCGGTGCTGACGTGATCGATTACGGCCGGATCGGCGATGACGCCGACGAACTTCGTGCCGCTCTGGGCCGAGCGGCCGTCGAAACCGAAGCAATAGTGACCTCCGGTGGGGTCTCGATGGGTGATTACGACGTGACCAAACTCGTCTTGCGCGACGAGGCAGAAGTCGATTTCATTCAGGTTGCCATGAAGCCCGGAAAGCCCCTTGCCTTTGGACACCTGGGCGGGACCCCCTTCTTCGGGCTTCCCGGCAACCCTGTGTCGGTGGTTGTCTCCTTTGAGCAGTTTGTCAGGCCTGCCCTGCTCACAATGCAGGGAGCGAGTGCCGTGCTCAGACCGCAGGTGACAGTCGCCGCCGGTGAGAGACTCGTGACCGATCCGGCAAAGACCGTGTTTCTTCGGGTCAGGTTGGAAGGTGATGGTGCGGCCGTGCATGCGACTCAGGCCGGGGGCCAAGCCTCTAACGTCCTTTCCGTCGCAGCGGTTGCCGACGCCTTCGCAGTTGTGCCGAGAGGAGTTGAGACCATCGACGCGGGAGAGCCGGTGTTGATAGAACTGTTCCGAAGTCCCGAGACCAGGGAACATCGTTATGACGCCTGACAAGGAATTCACCCATCTCAACGAGGCCGGCGAGGTGCACATGGTGGATGTGGGTGGCAAGGAGATCACCGACAGAGTCGCTGTGGCTGAGGGACACATCGCGATGTCTCCCGGTTTGGCGGCACGGTTCTTCTCTGGCGACCTCCCCAAGGGTGACGCGGCAGCGGTTGCGCGTGTGGCGGGAATCGCGGGAGCGAAAAGAACGGCTGACCTGATACCGCTGTGCCACCCGATTCCGCTGACTGGAGTCGAGCTCAGGCTGGAGCCGGTTGGGCATGGGATTCGAATCACAGCTACCGTTTCAACTACAGGCCAGACCGGGGTTGAGATGGAGGCAATGACAGCCGTTTCGATTGCTGCTCTCACAATCTATGACATGGTGAAAAGCGTCGAGCGTGGCGTGACGATCGAGTCGGTCCACCTTCTCCGCAAGACCGGAGGCAGATCGGGCGAGTGGCGGAGGTCGAAGGTCGTTGATTGACGGTGGGCAATCTCATTACGCTCGGCATTGGACGGAGTAAACAGAGGACATGGAAACAAGCGTCATAGTCGGTCTGCTTGTGATTGCAGCCGTTTGGAGCGTTTATCTGCTTCCAGTTGTCTTCAGTGACCGCCGTGAGGGATCGGTGACCTCCACCGAGGAGTTCGACCGGTGGTCTCACACCATGGCGGACGTCCAGAGACATACCGCGGCCGACCTTGCTTCCAGCAACCGAAGCGTCATCCGCTCACGACGTCGCCGCACACTTGTAGGTCTGATTCTCCTCACCACCGTGAGTCTCGGTCTCGCCTGGTATGCCAACTCGCTTGCCTGGCTTCTCGTCGGACTGTTCTTCATCTCACTTGTCGGCCTCTATGTGGCGGTTCTTGCCCAGATGAGGCAACGGCGGGCGGCGCGTCTCAAGGTGACCCATGTAGCCGAGCGCTCAGCCGATCGGGAAGAGCCCCGGGTTCGAGTCATCGGCAGTTGAATCTCGATTCGATCGACAGGATCCGCTCCATTCTCGACTCTCGTTTTGCTGCGCGGGAGAAGGCCATCACGGGGTCGCGAAAGGTCATCCGGGCTTCGGCAAATGGAATCCGGGCGTTGCACCGAGGCGAATGGGATACGGCGGCTGGTCTGATAGGAGAAGCCGGGGCGTTACTCGACGAGATCAACGAAGCATCGGCCGGCCACCCGGAGATCAAACATGCCGGGTTCGTTTCCGACGCCGCCAAGGAGTACGCCGAGGCACGGATTACCGAGGCGATTTTCAGAAACGAGGATGTGCCCACATTCGAGGATCTGGGGATCGACCCCGTTCCCTATCTCCACGGTCTGGGCGAGGCAGTGGGGGAGATGCGACGTCACATGCTCGACTTGCTCCGCGACGAGAAGATCGCCGAGGCCGAGTCGACCCTCGAGGAGATGGACAACATCGTCGACATGCTCGCCGGGATCGACTACCCCGACGGGATGACCAACAGTCTTCGCCGTACAACCGACGTCTCCCGGTCCCTTGTCGAACGCTCTCGTTCTGACTTGACCGCCACTGTGGTCCAAGAACGTCTCCGGGAAGACCTCCGCGGTTCCTGAAACCTCCGGTAGTTAGACCCGTATACGGGCCTAACTACCTCGAGAAGACTCGATCTGGCCCAAAACACGCCCACCGATAGAATCTCCACTCCCGCAAGGGGCTGTAGCTCAGCCTGGCAGAGCACCTCGTTCGCAACGAGGGGGTCAGGGGTTCAAATCCCCTCAGCTCCACTGACCTTTCCAGGGTCACGGTTGGTTTGGGTACCTATGAGGGTGCCTATCAACAAAGCGTGTTCTTGAGTCCTTGCTCCTCATTAGCCCGATATTTGTCGAACATCATGCCCGGTTGGGGCGGGAGATCTGCGAATTCTCGAAGCTGAATGATTACCAGCCCTCCAAGCCCTTGTCGTCATGGAGCTGACTGTGACCCTCAGACGATGGCGCACTCCTGGTGTTGGACTTACCGCTCGTCAAACCGCCCCTCATCTAGAAGGTCCTCGACGTAACTCAGGAGGGCGGTGATCTTCATGGGGCGGTCGTCAATCTGGCCTCACGGGTGACAGCCGAATCGCCGCCGGGTGCCGTTGTAGTGAGCGACGGGACCAAACAGCTTCTCGTCGGCAAGCCCTATCAGTTCACCAACGTCGGAAGGCGCGACGTGAAGGGCTTCGACGAACCGATACAGGTCTACGAGGTGGCAACGCGCGCCTAGACCCTGGCAATCTCCTCGACGTATTGCCGGCCGACCAACACGCCCCTGTGCCGGACCTTCTACGCGCACATAATGAATCTCGTATGTCAAGGTGCCGGTGGGTTGGGTGGACAGGACTGGGATGGGTCACACCGAGAAGTGGACAAGCTCGTATTAGGTCACACCGCCCATAGAACTGTTTGGCGGGTGGGGCCGACAGGTCATTATCAGGACAGCATCAGCGATGCGTCAGCCGGTTGATCGGGTCAGACCCCACCCGGATCTCAAGGGGTTGCACCGAAGTGCTGGGCCAGTGTTGCTCCTTTCCCTCGCTTAGGGCAAACAG
Source organism: Acidimicrobiia bacterium (assembly GCA_036446835.1). Lineage (GTDB taxonomy): Bacteria > Actinomycetota > Acidimicrobiia > Spongiisociales > ZC4RG35 > SZUA-217. The sequence continues at coordinate 365 of JAZFTT010000041.1, read as the reverse complement.
GATGGCGTCCACCACTGCCACACGGAATGGGAACCCAACCGAGCTGGAGCTATCAGCTCAACCGGCGTCTCACCGCCTGACAGGGTGCGGGCCATACAGCCAACATCATCCCTCCCAGCCGGTTATGCGCTAGCTCCGTCGTGGAGGTGGCGTTGTTCCCACCGGATGACGGGTGGTGACCGAGTTCGTGGCGGGCGCGCGGGCCTTACGGTATTGCCTAAGGTGCAGTCCGCGTGGCTTCAGCGTCCTTGGGGGAGGCCAGAAGAACTCGATGCCAGGGTGTCTCAGGCTTCCTCAGTGGGCGTCGATGTCGCTTTCGGAGGACCAGCCAGTCATTCACGGAGTGGTCGACGCAGCGTTTGCCT
>JAZFTT010000040.1:0-7585 GCA_036446835.1 Acidimicrobiia bacterium | reverse complement strand
TCGAAGTCTGTGAAGAGGTCAATCTCCTCGCGCTCGGACAACTGTTCTCCGAGCTCTTCGGCAAGCCGCCGCACCGCCTCGACACGTCGCCCTTCGAGGTCCACGTCCGGTCCGGAGTCGAAGGGCAACATCCCTGCGGTGTCCTCGTCGTCGGGCGACACAACCTCGACACCGAGGACACGCTCGGCGATCTCGACGAGGTCGTAGCTGCGCTGCGCCGGATTGAGGATGTACGCGGCCAGCGCCGTGTCCATGCGGGGTTCGGTGAGATCGTATTCCCGGTCGAGCAGGGCCCGAGCTATCGCTTTCAAGTCATGGCCGATCACCCCGATCGCGCCCGAGCCAATCCGGTCGAGAATGGGCCCGGCGTCCTCAAACGGCACCACGACGGCCTCGGCAGGTCCGGTCGAGACGACCAGACCGAATGGTCCCCCGTTGGCGATGACGAGTCCGACAACCAGGACGTCGCGACTGGCCAGGTCGCTGATGCGGTCGGCGGTGGTGATCAACTCGGACTCAACGTCGAGAATCTCCGAGGCGCCACCCGCGGAAGGCAGGGCCTGTTCGAGATCGTTCCACATCGAGTGAAACTCCAGACTGTCGAACAGATCCTTCACCGTGTTGCGGTCCCACTCCTTTGTCTCAAAATCGGTCGTGGCGTGGCCGAGATCTAGATCGTCGACCAGATCCATCAATTCGAGGTTGAGAAACACCTGCTCGCGGCTGGCTGCCAGGTTTTCACGGAGCTTGGGGGTCATGTCGCCGATCGCCGCATAGACCCCGTCCACCGATCCGTGCTCGGCTATCAGACGTGAGGCAGTCTTCTCCCCCACACCCGGGACGCCGGGAAGATTGTCGGAGTTGTCGCCGCGCAGCGACGCATACTCGAGGTATTGGGCCGGGGTGATCCCGTATTTCTCCTTTATATAGCCTTCGTCGGCAAGCACGATGTCACTGATGCCCCGGCGGGTGTAGACCACCTGCACAGGCCCACTCACCAGTTGGAACGCGTCACGATCCCCGGTGACGATCAGCACATCCCAGCCGTCTTCAACGGCGTTCCTGGTGAGCGTGGCAATGATGTCGTCTGCCTCGAAGCCCTCCATGCGGAGTTGGTTGATCTGAAGGGCCTGAAGAACCTCATCCATCAGCGGAAGCTGGCTTCGAAAGTGATCGGGCGCCTTCTCCCTCTGCGCCTTGTACTCGGGGTAGACCTCGGTGCGGAACGTCTTACGGGAGACATCCCAAGCAACGGCGATCCCGTCGGGGTGAAAGTCCTTGAGCAGTCGAATCAGCATCCGGGTGAACCCGAAGACCGCATTGGTGACTTGGCCGGATTTGGTGGCGAGGTCCTCGGGAAGGGCGTAAAAGGCGCGGTATGCGATCGAATTGCCGTCGATCAGGGCGAGAGTCGGCACGACGGCGACGCTACTACCTCTCTAGAAGCGTTTTGTGAAGATCTACGCGGGTATAGCCCGCGCGAATCTTCACAAAACGGGTTTTAGGATGGGAGGGTGGCGAGCAAACGGTCCCTCTTGGTGACCAGTGTCTCTCTTTTCGAGTCGAGATCGGCGAGGGTGTTCTCGAACCGCTTGACGTCGGCGGCCGTCAGTCCGGCTTCCTCGCGGTCGATGTAGTTGCCGACCGCGGCGTCACGTTGGGCGTCTTCGTTGATCGACCTGTGATACTCGAGTTCGGCCTCTACCTGGCTGGCCTCTTTCTCGAGTTTGGCGATCTTCTCGTTGAACCGGAAAAGCCGGCGATGCACCCGTTTCAAGCTGGGCTCAGCGTATCCCCAGGGGTCGCCTATTCCCTTCATGAGCCATACACTCGCACAGCAGCGTCGCTAGACGCGCAATGGGTGGCCGGAGTGGCGGAATTGGAAGACGCGCCAGACTCAAAATCTGGTGATCCCTTTGGATCGTGTGGGTTCGAGTCCCACCTCCGGCACCACGACGCGACCACGCGGAACCGGTCATGATGGACAGCCATGACACGTCAAGTTCTCGTCCCCGACCGGGTATTCGATTCTGTCGAAGGACGGATGCTGGAGAATCACGCTGTTGTCATCGACGGCGATCGGATCACGGCAGTTGAACCCGCCGCCTCCCACGAGAACGCAACACGACTCACCGGTCACACCCTTCTCCCCGGTCTGATCGACGTCCACACTCATCTCGCCATACCGCTGGACAACGGTCAGGGGTACGCGGCGCTGGTCACCCGAAGTGGCGCCGACGACGCCCTCATCGGCGTCAAGCACGCCGGGGAAACACTGAGAGCAGGGTTCACCACTGTCAGGGACATCGGCTGTTGGAGGGCTTTCACCGATGTGGCGCTCCGGGATGCGATCAAAGCCGGATGGGTCATAGGACCACGGATGGCGTGTGCCGGTCCATTTGTCACCTCCCCCGGCGGTGGAGGGGACATCACGGGTCTGGCGGTAGACGTCGACGCAGTGCTCCCCAAGGAGTTGCGGTTCGGCGTGACCAGTGGAGTCGACCAGATGCGGGCAAACGTGCGACAAATCCTCAGGAATGGCGCCGACTTCATCAAGGTCCTCGCCACCGGTGCTGTCCTCACCTCGGGCACCAACCCTGCCGCACCCGAGTTCACCGAAGACGAGCTCGTCGCTGCCGTCGAGATCGCCGGCGAGGCCGGGACTTATGTCGCCGCCCATGCCCACGGCGCCGAAGGCATCAAACGGGCCGTTCGGGCCGGTGTCCGGTCGATCGAACACGGATCGATGCTCGATGACGAAGCCATCGAGCTCATGGTTGGTCACGGGACCTTCCTCGTCGCCGATCTCTACGACGGTGACTACATACTCGAACACGGTCCTGGCATGGGATACAGCGACGAAGTTCTCCGGAAGACGGAGATGACCACAGACGTCCAGAGAGTCGGATTCAGCAAGGCGATCCGGGCCGGTGTCAGGATCGCCTACGGGACCGACGCCGGCGTCTATCCCCATGGTGACAATGCCCGACAGCTGTCCTACTACGTCGACCACGGGCTGAGCCCGGCCCAGACCATCCAGAGCGCCACCCGCTGGGCCTCGGAGCTGATGGGTTGGGAGGACCGCGTTGGGTCGCTGAGCCCTGGAACCTATGCCGACTTCGTGATCACTGAAGGCAACCCGCTCGATGACATCAAGCTCCTGGAGCGCCCTGTTGGTGTGATGAAGGGAGGAGAGTGGGTTGTCGAGCGGGTTGATCCGCTACAGCGTCGACCTCAAGTTTCAGATATTGAGTCGACTTCCTGAATTCATTGAGATTTTTCTGGTTTTTGGGTCAAACCCCTTGAATCTGTCTCTGGTCGAACGTATGTTCGACACTATGGATTGGTTTCAAGCCACACCAGATGAGATCGACCGGGGTTTCGATCAGTTCGGCGGACTGCATGCTGCTTCTGCCGCCGAGCTTTGTGTCTTGATTCAGGCTGCCGACGTGTCTCAAACCTGGATGAGAGACGGAGCGCGGTCATTGTCGGATTGGGTTTCTGTCCGGTTGGGTGTCCGTCATGAGACTGCTGGTCAACTGGTGCGGGTAGCCCGGAGACTGTCGGATCTTCCTGTGTTGGCTGAACGGTTTGCTTCCGGTGACCTGTCTTTGGACCAGGTCGACGCCATTTCTCGGATGGCTACTGCTGACACCGAAGCTGGACTGATCGAAGAAGCTCTTGGATTGTCTAATGCTCTGTTGGATCGGAAGGCCCGTAGGGCGAACCCGCCTTCTAGAGAGGATGAGAGAGAAGCTCACAGGGTGCGGGCATTGTGGATCCAACGGACTCTCGACGGTGCATCAGGGAGATTGACTGCTCATCTGCCTCATCTCGACCTTGAAATCGTGGAAACAGCCATAAGAGACCGGGCCGACAAGATCGGTCCCGACCCGCAAACCGGGTTGTTTGACGCCTATTCACAGCGGATGGCAGACGGGTTGGTGCAAGTTTGTGCCACCACCGGAGACCAAACCACTACTTCACCACCTCAGATTGTGATTCACGCCGATCTTGATGCGTTGACCACCATCGACTCTGGTGTCACCGAACTGGGTAGTGGTGCGCTCATCCCCAACGAGACGGCGAGAAGACTCGCCTGTGACTGTGTTGTTGAAACTGTTGTCACCGACGGTTCTCAGATCATCGGGGTGGGTCGTAACAGTCGGACGGTTCCCGGATGGCTACGAAGACTGGTCCATCATCGTGACGGTGGGGCCTGCCGGTTTCACGGATGCGGAAACAAAGGTTGACTTCAGGTTCATCACATTCTCCACTGGTCGAAAGGCGGGACCACCGATTTGGACAATCTGATCCTGTTATGTGGGTTTCATCACCGGTTTGTTCACGAAGAAGGCTGGCACATCACCCGAAACTCAAGCAACCAGTTTGTTTTCCGTAAACCCGACTGGACCCCGTTCCCCGGTCCAAAACCGGAACTGCATCCCAAACTCAAGCAACTAGTCGAACACCGACCTACATAGGGGCAGCCGCCCCCGCCCCCGACAACGACCAAGACGACCTCGGCGACCACCGGGGTTGCCCCGACACGCTCCGTTAATCAGCAGGCTAGGCAGGCAGGCTCACCGTGATGGTTGTCCCTTTGCCCGGCGCCGAATCCGCAGTCACCTCGCCCCCCATCCGGGTCACCAACCCCTTGACGATCGAAAGCCCCAGCCCACTCCCCTCGTTTCTCAACTGTCGCTGTTTGCCCACATAATGCCGATCGAAGATGTGTGGGAGATCTTCGGGGGCGATGCCTATGCCGGTGTCTGCCACCTCGATGACACAGACAGGTCCCTCTTCGCTGACCACCACGGTGACGGTCCCCGTCTCCGGTGTGTATCGCATCGCGTTCTCAACCAGATTCTGAGCAATCTGACCGACACGATCGGGATCGGTCTCAAGAACCAGACCCTCGGATGTTTCGATCGAGAGCGTCACACCGATCTCTTTGGCATGTCGGCTGAAGCCATCGACGACCTCTTTCACATGCGCGCCCACATCGACCTGTTCGGTCCGCAGGCTGAACTCCGGCTGCTCCATCTGGGCAAGCGTCGAAAGATCTTCGATCAGACGACCCAGTTGACGGCTCTGCACACCAAGCACACCACCGATTCGCTCGATGTCCTCGGGATCGAAATCTCCCCCTTCGAGGGCCTCGGCATAACCTCCGATCGTCGTCAGCGGGGTTCTCAGGTCATGACCGATGCCCAGGATGAAATCCCGCTCTCTGATCTCGCTTGCCTCTAACTCCTCTGCCATCTCATTGAACGCAGACGCGACTTCGTTGAGCTCGGGATCTTCAAGATCCGGAACGCGAGCGCTCAAATCTCCGTCGGCCAGACCACGAGACGCTACGGCCAGGGGTTCGAGGCGACTGGCGACCGACCGGGACAACAGACGAGCGAGCAGCGCCGACAGCAAACCGATCCCCACGATGATCACCAGCATTCCCCTGAATTGATCTGCCAGCCGAACTATTGGCGCCTCACGGGCGAGCCCGACAAGCAAGGTGACGTCGGTGTTCCGAACCGAGATCTCCGTCGGTGTGATCACCACAAGTTCCCCCGTGCTCGACCGGGTGAACTGGGTGTGGCCCGACTCGAGGATGTCCTGGTCGAAACTGACACGTTCGAAGAGATCGCTGGAGAATCGCGGATCACCGTCCGCCGGAATCACCGCAAACGCGATGTCCGAGCCTCCGGCCGTTCGCCTGATTCGACCCAACAACGGTCCCAACTGCTCGCCCTGAAGCAGCCGGAAGAGCTCCTGAGCCGCTCCGGGTCTTCGCTCAGCGCGCTCGAGCGTGTCCTCGATGATGGCCACCGCCTCCTGCGAGGACTGCCGCATCTCACGATAGGTGGCTTCGACCGCCGCCCTCTGGGAAGCAAAGGCCGACCCGGCGAGGACGAGAAGTCCGGTCACCGCAGCAACGCCGGCGATGGTCCAGAAAAGACGACGACGCATTACCGGCCCAACCGGTAGCCGACGCCCCAAACCGTTTCGATGGGGATGCCTTCGATCTTCTTGCGGAGTTGTCTGATGTGGACGTCCACCGTCCGGGTCTCACCGAAGTACTCGTAGCCCCACACCCCCTCGAGGATCTGACCTCGGCTCATTGCCAGACCGGCGTTTTCTGCGAGAAACCAAAGCAGGTCGAACTCCTTCGCGGTCGGCTCGACAACCACGGAAGACGGTGTGGTCACGGTCCGCTTGCCGCCATCTATCTCATACCCGTCGATGTCGAGGAGACGTGGCTTGGCCGCCGGCTCCTCCGAGCGACGCAACACGGCCTTCACCCGAGCCATCAGCTCCCGGGGGGAGAATGGTTTGGTGATGTAGTCGTCGGCGCCCATCTCCAAGCCCAACACCTTGTCCACTTCGGAGTCTCGTGCGGTCAGCATCAGGACCGGAGTTTGAGAGAACTCTCTGATCCTCCGACATGTCTCGATCCCGTCGATTCCCGGCAGGTTTATGTCGAGGAGGATGGCCGAGACCGGTCGGATCCGCAGCCGCTCGATCGCCTCTTCTCCCGTGAGAGCATGCAAGAACCGATATCCGTCTCTTTCGAAGAACCCTCGAAGCATGTCGGCGATGGCGTCGTCGTCTTCGACGAGCAGAACTGATCTGGTGGGACCTGACATACCCCACAGTCTGCCTTCACATTTGTAAAGAGCCGGTGAACTATGTCTGAGGTTTCGGAGGGATTTCTCGGATCACCGCGTCGAGCCCGGCAACCGACACCGGGTCGCCCGGCGTCAGTTCACGTCTCACCAGGGCAAGCCCGATCGAATCGGCAACCGATGTCAGGGTGCCGACTTTCTTATCGCCGGCCTCCAGCGATGCTCCGGGTTCTGCACCGGCGCCCTCGATCTCGATGATGCGGAGATGACGGTTGACGTGGCCGCGGCTGTCGATGCGAGCCACCAGCTCCTGGCCCAGATAGCAACCCTTGGCGAAGTCGACCGTCGACCCGACGAGACCCGACTCCTGGGGAATCGTCTTCACATCGACGTCGACTCCCCAGCGTGGTTCGCCTGCGGCAATGCGAAGCGACTCGTATTCTTCGGGGTCGCCCTCTTCCAGATCGGGAAGATCTCCTCCCACCAGGGTCCTCCGAACTCCGGGCCAGGAGATGTCGGCTTTCAGACCATCGTCGGACAGAGACCAGGTTGCGGACTCGATATCAGTTTCTCCAACCACGACAGCCAAAGCCATCTCGGATTGTTCGATGGCGACGTCGACCCTGATCCGATAGCGGCCGAGCGTCGTGACCAACTCCTCGCCACGCCTCTCGTCGGTGATCAACCCCACTTCGTCATCACCGCGGAGGACCCAGAGAATGTGATCGAGTTTTCCCTGGGGGCCGAGAAGAAGCGAACGGCTCACCCGGCCAGGCTGCATGCCGGCGATCTCCTGACTGATCAGGTCGTTGAGAAAGCGGATCGTGTCGGCGCCCCGAAACCAGATGAGGTCAGGTATCTCGGGGGCGAGCCATGAGGAGTGCGTCACTTCAAACGGAGGCTAGGTCCTCCAGGAAGGGAACGGCGTCAAAGATCTGGACGAACCATGCGGAGAGGTC
>JAZFTT010000039.1:0-12106 GCA_036446835.1 Acidimicrobiia bacterium | reverse complement strand
GACTTGCTGAGGTTCTTCCGGAGATCAGGTTTGGAAGGGACTCGGCCACTGTCGATTGGGGCTTGGAGGAATGGTCCGGTGGCTGCTATTCGGCCCTCGGACCCGGTGACGAAGCGCTTCTCGATGTGTTTGAGCAAACCGGAAAGGTTGTGTTTGCCGGCGAGCACACGCTAGGGGCGGGCACGATCGATGGTGCAATCGAGAGTGGAGATCGAGCTGCGGGCCGTTTGGGGAGGTTTCTTGCTCGAGCGACAGCTTCGAATTGAGCCAGGACACAATCCACAGCGGCATCGGAGGATCCGATGCCGCGAGCGCTACTCTACGAGAGGACCGGCCCTGTATGGGGCCGGTCCTCTCTCTTTCTCTTTCGAGTCGAGGCTTGGTTACCCCTTCGCTCTTGTGAAGGCGTCGGCGTAGTAGTTGTTCATGTCTCCCAGGTCCAAGAAGAACTCCAGGATCGCCATCGTCTCCGGCGGCGGGTAGATGGCGTCCCACTCGAGGATATCCTCGTAGATGTACTCCGTCGCTGCTTCGTTGGGGCTGGCGTAGTAGTTGAAGTTGGTCAACGTGCCGCCATTCTCCGCGTCGAGAATGAAGTTGATGAACGTCTGTGCCGTGCACGGATGCTCGGCTGTCACCGGGATCGCCATCGTGTCGACCCAGGCCGCAGAGCCTTCGATCGGGATGGCATACCCGAAGTCCTCGTAGGCGTCGTACGTGAGGTTCCCGTCCTCGTCATACTCCGAGATCCTGTCGTACTCAGCCAGGAAGTCCCCGTTCCAGCCCTGGGATACGTTGAACTCTCCGTCGGAAAGCAGGGTCCAATATGAGCTCGAGTTGAACGCGGCGATCCATTCGTTGGTCGCCAAGATCAGGTCCGCGGCTTCATCGACCTCGTCCGTATTAAGCGTGTTCAACGAGTAGCCCAGGTACTTCAGGGCCGATCCCAGCGTCTCCCTCGTGTCATTGAGCAACGAGATGAATCCCGCGTTCGGTGCAGCCATCTCGGGATCGAACAGCACACCCCACGACACGCCGTTCGTGTCGTCGATCGCGTCATAGCTGAAGCCAATACCGGTCGTGCCCCACTGATACGGAGCCGAGAACCGGTTCCCCGGGTCATACCCCGGATCCGAGAACAGCGGAGCGATGTTCGCATCCAAGTTGGGGATCGCCGCTCGGTTGAGTTCGACAAGCAGGTCGGCGTCGATCATCGTGACCACCATGTAGTCCGAGGGCACGATCACGTCGTAAGAGGCCCCGGCATCGATCTGGGCGAGCATGTCCTCGTTGGAGTTGAAGATCGTGAGCGTGACCGCTTCGCCGTGCTCTTCCTCGAACTTCGCCAGAAGGTCGTCGAGCTCGGCGTCTTCGGCCAAAGGTCCCGTCGGGATGTAGGCGGCCCAGTTGTACAGGTTGAGGGGACCATCGGTGGTCCCTTCTGCACAGGCGTTGGCGGTGGCCTGGATGCCCTCAGGCGGTGCCTCGGTCGTCGCGGTGGTTCCCCCAGCCGCTTCGGTCGTCTCTGTAGTGCCATCGGACCCGCAGGCCGTCAGCACCAGTGCCATGACAGCCACTAGAGCGAATATGCGTTTCATCGTTCCTTCTCCTTTGATCTATTTATCTGAGTAGGCCACATGTGTTTCATCTTTGTTTCTCCCTCGATTCAGCCTTTTGGGTCGGCCGTATGCGCTTCATTGGTCTGTCCCCTTCGATTCAGTTCTTCGTCCAGTTCGATTCTGGATTGTCAGTGAAGCCAGGACCAGCACCATCGAGACCACGATCATAAGCGTCGAGACTGCGTTGATCACAGGCGTGACCGTGCGTCTTATGAGACCGAACACGTAGACGGGCAGCGTCGTCGATCCTGGGCCTTGGACAAAGCTGGTGATCACGACATCGTCGAGCGACAGCGTCAGGGCGAGCAGGGCACCACCGAGGACTCCTGGCATGATCAACGGCAGCGTCACCCGTCGGAACGCTTGCCATCGATTGGCGTACAGATCGGCAGCGGCATCCTCCATTGCCGGATCCATATGGGCCAACCTGGCTCGGACCACTATGGCGACGAACGAGATGTTGAAGGCTATGTGTGCCAGCGTGATTGAACCGCGACCGAGCGGAATGACGCCGGTCGAGGTGAACCACAACAGGAGCATGACAGCCATCGTGACGTCGGGGATGATGATCGGCAGGTACAACAAACCGTCGAAGGCACCGCGGCCGACCCACCGCCGGTAGCGGTCCAGGGAGAGCGCGGCGGCGGTACCAATCACCGTGGCGACGGCGGTGGAAATCAACGCAACCACAACCGAGTTCTCCAGAGCATTCAGGATCTGCTCATTCTTCAGCATCTGCTCATACCAGCGAAGGGAGAACCCACCCCATTTCCCCACACTCTCGGAGCTCGAGAAGGAGAACACGACGACAACCAGGATGGGCAGGTAGAGGAAGGCGAACACCAACCAGCCGAAGATAGCCAGGGATCGGTCCACGCCGGGCCGTGCTGCAGCGCCCTGATGCAGCGTTGTCATATTGTCCTGCCCCCGGTGCGGAAATAGAGCATGGTCGCCACCAGCATGACGATCAGAATTACCCCGGAAAGCGCGGATCCGAACGGCCAGTTTCGCGCCGCCTGAAACTGGGTGACTATGAGGTTGCCGAGCAGGTTTGTCTTGGCCCCACCCAGGATGTCAGGGGTGACATAGGCACCGAGGCTGGGGATGAACACCAGAATCGATCCGGCGATGATTCCCGGCTTGGACAAGGGGAGGGTGATCCTCCGGAATGCCTTGGAGCCCGAGGCGTAGAGGTCCCTTCCCGCTTCGATCAGGCTCCAGTCCATGCGCTCGAGAGCGGCGTAGAGGGGGAGAATCATGAACGGCAGGTATCCATACACCAAGCCGATGAACACTGCGGGCTGGGTGAACAGCATCCGCTCCCACAGTCCGGTGAGCTGGCCGAGCTGGGTGATGTAGCCGTCGGAGTCGAGCAGCATCCGCCACGCATAAGTTCGGACCAAGAAATTCGACCAGAACGGGATGAGCACCGCAATCAGCAACAGCGTTCGGGTTCTTTGCCTTGCCCTCGTAGCGATCCAATAAGCGAACGGGTAGGCGATGAGCAGGCACAGCACAGTGTTGGCGATCGCCATGGTGAGGGACCGGACGGCGATGGTCCGCACCAGCGGGTCGGCCAGCCTGGTCCAGGAGTCGAGATTCCAGTTCTCCAACAGGGGCTTGCCGGTATTACTACGACTGGCGAACGAGAAAACAAAGATAATGAGCAGCGGCAACACGAAGAAAAACGTCAGGTAGACATATGCAGGCGCCGCATGAAAGAAACCGCGCCACGACTCCTGCCTACGTGCCCTACGCTCCAGACGCGGGTTGACTTCCTCGTCTTCCGCCGTTTTGCGCTCGTCGAGGAGGGTCATTCGCCGAGCGCCATTGCTGCTTCGGGATGGAAGTCAATGACGACCTCGTCCCCCATGCTCCATCGCCGGATTCTTGGACTGTTCTCGACACGAACTTCGATCAAGTCGGCCAGGCCGATTTGAACTTCGTAGACCATGGCTTCGCCGTAGAAAGTCTGTCTGACGATGGAGCCCTTCAGCGCATTGCGATGGGGCGGCGCCTCGGAGGCAGCCGAGTAGATGTGGAGTTTCTCTGGGCGAATCGTCAGGGTGACCTCTGCCCCTTTCGGGGACGAAGTGCGTGCCCAGATGACTTCGCCACTCTGCAATCTCACTGAGCCGGGCTCGGTGACCACTGCCGGTAAGAGGCACATCTCGCCAACGAAACCGGCGACAAATAGGTTCTCTGGAGACTCATATACGTCTTCCGCGGAACCCACCTGAGCGAGTCGACCTTGGTTCATGACTCCGATGCGATCGGACATAGTCAGAGCCTCACCCTGGTCGTGTGTGACGTAGACGAAGGTGATCCCCACCTCGTGCTGTATGTCCTTGAGTTCGAGTTGCATCGTCTGACGGAGCTTGAGGTCCAGGGCGCCGAGTGGCTCGTCAAGCAATAACACCTTCGGTCGATTGACGAGGGCACGGGCCAGCGCAACCCGCTGCTGCTCTCCACCAGACAATTCTTTGGACGACCGCCTCTCCATCCCGGTGAGTCGAACAAGGTCGATCGCCTCGCCAACCCGCCGCCGAACCTCTGAGCCGTCGACCTTTTGCATCTTCAGGCCAAAACCGACATTTTCGGAAACATTCATGTGTGGGAAGAGGGCATACGACTGAAAGACAGTATTGACCGGGCGCTTGTTCGGCGGTCGCAGACCCATCTCCTCGTCGAATATTCGAATACTTCCTTCGGTTGGAAACTCGAGTCCGGCGATCATGCGCAGGGTCGTAGTCTTGCCGCAGCCGGACGGGCCCAATAAGGAAAAGAACTCTCCGTCTTGGATTTGAAGGTCGACATTGTCGACAGCGACGACTTCTTCTCCGAATCGCTTGGTCACGCCGTGAAGACTGACAGCGGGCGTCTTGTCTGTCATGGGCAGCGAAACACGAGACAGGAGCTCGTTTGCACCATTGGAACGGTGATTCGAGAGCGCCACGAATTCACCTTACTCAGCCAATTGCGCATCCGTCCAATAACTTATACCGTGGCGTCATGAGTCATCGTGAGATGAAGTGACCGACGCCACAGCCTCTACCGACGGACTACCGACCAGAGCACGAGTGGTCGTTATCGGCGGAGGGGTTATCGGGGCAAGTGTGGCCTATCACCTCACGAAACTCGGCTGGAGCGATGTGGTCATCCTCGAGCGGCACAAGCTCACGTCGGGAACGACCTGGCATGCTGCCGGACTCGTCGTTTCCGGAGGCATGACAACTCAGACGCTGGCATGGATGGCGAAGTATTCCAGAGATCTCTTTGAAGTGCTGGAAGAAGAGACCGGTCTTTCCACAGGGTTCCGTCCGGTGGGTTACCTTCAGACTGCGAGCACGCCCGAACGGGCGCACAAGCTCCGTAGAGAGGCCGACTTCATGCGACTGATGGGGATCGAGCGGGAGGCGCTCTCCTCTCGGGAGGTCGCCGACATGTGGCCGCTACTGGACACGAGTGAGGTCATCGCCGGCTTCTACACCGCCAACGAGGGTCGAGCCGATCCCGCCAATGTGGCCATGTCCCTGGCCAAGGGGGCCCGGCTCGGCGGTGCCAGAGTGATCGAGGGTGTCATGGTTACCGGGTTCACCAGGTCGGACGGTCGTGTTACGGGAGTTGTGACCGACAGGGGAGATATCGAGGCCGAATACGTCGTCAACTGTGCCGGCATCTGGGCCCGCCAGCTCGGAGCTCTCGCCGGCGTTTCGGTTCCACTCCAGGCCATCGAGCATGCATACCTGATCAGCGAGCCGTTCGAGGGCGTGTCTCCTGACCTTCCCATCTTCGAGGATCCCGACCGCTTCGCCTACTACCGCGAGGAGACCGGAGGAGTCATGGTCGGCCTGTTCGAACCGGTGTCCGCACCGTGGTCGCTTGACGGGATCCCCGATGACTTCAATTTTGGAGAGATCCCATCTGACTGGGACAGGCTGGGTCCTTTTCTCGAGATTGCGATGGAGACACTTCCTCAGCTCGAGCATGTCGGGATAAGGAAGCTCTTCACCGGTCCTGAGAGCTTCACCCCAGACAACGGGTTCCTCATCGGAGAAGCTCCAGAGTTGGAGAACTTTTTCGTCGCGGCCGGCATGAACTCGCTCGGAATCCTCACAGGCGGGGGAGCGGGGTCGATTGTGGCGAGCTGGATCGTTGATGGTGTTGCGCCAATAGACGTGACGGATGTGGACATCGCACGGCTCTCCCCGTTTCAGGCGAATCGTTCGTATCTCGAGGAGCGAAGTGTTGAACTGCTCGGCAGACTCCACTCCACCGGCTCATGGCCGCACTCACACCCATCAACCGCCCGGAACGTCAGGCGCTCGCCGATCCACGATCGGCTCGAGAAAGCCGGAGCACATTTTGCCGAGTCCGCGGGATGGGAGAGCCCGGCCTGGTTCGGCCCTGAGGGCACCAACACTGAGCCAAGACTGTCTTACGGGCGCAAACACTGGTTCAAGTTCCATGCCGAAGAGCACCATGCGGTCCGCAACGGTGTCGCATTGCTGGATCTCTCATCGATGTCCAACTTTCTCGTTCAGGGCCCAGGCGCAGAAGATGCCCTCAACAGAATCTCAGGCAACAACATCGCGGTACCTGTTGGGCAATGTGTCTACACCCAGTGGATGAACGAACGGGGCGGCACCGAAGCCGATCTCACCATCACCCGCCTCGGAGAGTTCGAGTTCTTTGTAGTTGCGGCAGAGGCGTTCCACAGACGTGTTGAGACGATGTTGAGAAGGGGAGCATCGCAGAACGTGGTCGTGACCGACGTCACCTCTGGATACGCCCTTCTCAGTCTTCAGGGGCCTGACTCCCGCAGTGTGCTCAGCGAGATCACCACGACCAGCCTCAGCAATGAGGACTTCCCGTATTTCACCGCCAAGAAACTGGACCTGCACCACGCCAGAGGCATGGCATTCAGGATGAGTTTCGTCGGCGAACTGGGCTGGGAGTTGTATGTGCCTTCCGAATTCGCGATCGGTGTCTACGACGCCCTTATCGAGGCAGGGGAGAGCTTCGGCCTCGTCAACGCAGGCATGGAGACTTTGGAGAGCACCAGAACCGAAGCCGGAAGACGTGACTACGGGCTCGATATCGAAAACTCGGACTCACCTCTGGAAGCCGGACTCGGGTTCGCGGTCGACTTTGATAAGCCCGGAGGGTTCATCGGACGTGATGCGCTGCTGCGACAGCGCGAGAACCGTCCATTGACATCCCGACTTGTCCAGTTTCTGCTCGACGATCCGGAGCCGCTTCTCTACGGTGAGGAGCCGATTTTCTACGAAGGCGCGGCGGTGGGATATCTTCGGTCCGGGGCCTACGGGCATACCTTGGGAGGCGCCATGGGCATGGGCTATGTCGAGCATGCCGGCGGGGTGACGGCCGACATGGTGAACTCGGGAGAGTTCGAAGTCCAGGTTGCAGGTGAACGGGTTCCGGCCAAGACCTCGCTCAGGCCCATGTACGACCCAAAGGGTCTACGGGTCCGCATGTGACAGCGTGAGCCAGGAGCCTGAAAGCGATATTGGGTTGCCGCAGCGAACCCAGGTTCTGATCGTGGGAGGCGGCATCATCGGATGCAGCGTCGCCTACCACCTGACAAAACTCGGGATCACCGACGTAACGATCATCGAACAGGGCGCCCTCACCGGCGGATCTACCTGGCATGCTGCCGGGCTTGTCTCCCAACTCAAAGCAACTCACAGCCTGACCAAGTTGGCCACCTACTCCGCACGGCTTTTCGAAGCACTCGAAGACGAAACCGGACAGGCCACCGGGTATCGCACGCCCGGCTCGATATCGGTTGCCTCGGATCACGAACGATGGGAGGAGATCCTTCGCGGAGCGTCCATGGCCACTACATGCGACGTCGAGACGGAGATCATCGATCTGGATCGGGCGAAAGAGATGTGGCCTCTGCTGAGGACGGACGATCTCGTTGGCGCTCTGTACATCCCTCACGACGGCCAGACATCTCCGGTGGACACCACTGTCGCACTCGCCACGGGGGCAAAGGCCCGTGGCGCACGGATCATTGAAGGTGTCTCTGTGGAGAGACTGCTCGTTGAGAGCGGAGCGATCGTCGGAGTGGAGACCGAACAAGGCATGATCGAGGCCGAGACTGTCGTCCTTGCCGCGGGCATATGGACTCGGCAGCTTGCGGAGACGATCGGGGTCAATGTGCCACTACAGGCCTGTGAGCACTTCTACATCGTCACCGAGCCCATAGAAGGGGTGCTGCCGGGGATGCCAACTCTCCGCGACCCGGGCGGCTACACGTACTTCAAAGAGGAAACCGGCAAGATCATGGCGGGCTTCTTCGAGCCAAGAGGCAAGGTGTGGAAACTCGATGGCATTCCGCGCGACTTCTCATTCGGAACATTGGCCGAGGATTGGGACCACATCGGACCCATCTTCGAACGGGCGATCCACAGGGTGCCGGCCCTCGAAGAATGTGGGCTGCAACTCTTCTTCAATGGTCCGGAGGCATTCACCCCCGATGGTGTCTACTACCTCGGGGAAGCGCCGGAGGTGCAGAACTGCTTTGTGGCCGCGGGATTCAACTCCGTGGGCATTCAGTCGGCGGGCGGGGTTGGTTGGGTTCTTGCAGATTGGATCGCACACCGGCATCCACCGATGGATCTTTCGGCTGTCGACATACGACGTGCCTTTCCCTACCAGGCGGACCGTGAGTATCTCACCAAGCGCATTCCCGAGGGTCTCGGTTTGCTCTATGCGATGCACTGGCCGTTTCGTCAGTACGAGAGCGCTCGGAATCAGCGAGTGTCTCCCGTCCATGATCAGATCGATCGGGCCGGTGCCGTGTTCGGGGAAGTCGCAGGCTGGGAGCGACCCAACTGGTATGCCCTGGACGGCCAGGAGAAGAGGTACGAGTACAGCTACGGCAGACAGAACTGGTTCGAAGCGTCCGGCGTCGAGTGCGAGGCGGTAAGGAACGCGGTCGGTTTTTTCGATCAGACGTCGTTTGTCAAACTCCGTGTCACCGGCCGGGACGCGGTGAGAGTGCTCAACGAAGTCTCGGCAAACGACGTCGACGAAGCTACCGGCAGGGCCGTCTACACCCAGTGGTGCAACAACAGGGGCGGTATCGAAGCCGATCTCACGGTGACCAGGATCAGTGAGAACGAGTTTCTTGTGGTGACGGCGGCAGCCTCCGGAACCCGGGATCTCGCCTGGCTCAAAGCCGCATGTCGCCACCACGAGGCAACTGTTGAGGACGTCACGAACGATTATGCAACGTTCGGCGTTATGGGCCCCGGGTCTCGTGGGTTGCTCTCACAGCTCGGGTCCGCCGCATTGGGAAACGATGACTTCCCCTTTGGTACCGCCCACAAAATCGAGCTGGCGGGTCATTCGGTTCTTGCTCTTCGTATGACCTATGTAGGTGAGCTTGGCTGGGAGATCTACGTTCCCTGGGGTGAGGCCGGCTCGCTGTATGAAGCGATCATTGCTGCTGGAGCAGACCACGGTCTCCGCCATGCCGGCTACCACGCGATGAACACGCTTCGGCTCGAAGCCGGATACCGCCACTGGGGACATGACATCACAGACGAGGACACACCAGTGGAGGCAGGTCTCGGCTTCGCGGTTGCGTGGGACAAGCCCTCCTTCAATGGCAGGGACGCCTTACTCGCCCAGCGAGAGCAGCCCCGGTTCAAGCGGCTCGTCCAGTTCAGGCTGGAGGACCCGGATTGGCTGCTCTACCACGATGAGCCGATCTATCGAAATGGGGTGCTCGTCGGGCGTACCAGCTCTGGCATGTGGAGCTATGTCGAGGGTCGGTCTCTGGCGATGGGCTACATGAACAGCGAAGAGGGCGTGACCCAGGGGTGGCTCGACGGCGGCGACTTTGAGATCGAGGTGGCGACAGAGAGGATCACGGCCACCCCTTCGATCCGCTCGTTTTATGACCCTCGCAATGAGCGTGTCCGGGTCTGAGGTTCCAGCCCTATACGACCCGAATGTCTCTGAGGAAGGGCACCGGAGCCGGAACCGACGTGTCGAGTTCTCTAGCGAACTTGTGACCGGAGTACACCGCCGTGGCGATAGTGCCGGGGGCGAGACAGTCGCCGATACGATCTACCGACATCTGGCCGACGAGGCTGTGATAGAGAGCATCCTGTGATGTGCGTGATGTCGCCATCACGACAGTCGCCGCGGCGATCTCCTTTGTTTTGCCGGTGTAGATGGATTCGAGGACAACGTGGTCAGCGTCAACGCTCGCAAGGGCCATGCAAGTCTCGATCGATATGTCAAGCCTGACGATCCGCTGCTGGATGCGATACTGCTCCTCGGTGTGTCTGGTCCACGTTGAGATCTCGTTCGCGGGAGTCACCAGCGTCACTTCGAGCCCGTCCCGTCGAAGCAACTCTGCAACCACACCGCCGATGTAGTAGTGGTCGTCGTCGTAGACAACCACGGGACCTTCCGGCTGAAATCCGGCGAGAATGTCGTCGGGAGTGATGACGCTGGTGGTGTCCCAGCCAGGTATGGGTCCGTCGTGCCATCTCCCCACCCCATCGCGTCTCCACTTCGCACCTGTCGCAATCACCACATGATCTGGCTCGTACTCGCGGATCTGGCCTTCGTCGATCTCGCTTTCTAGGAAGTAGTCGACGTTCTTCAGCTTCTCGATCATTGTCAGACGCCAATCCCGGACGCGTCCCCATTGCGCGAGTCCGGGTAGACGTGACTCGAGCGCCACCCGGCCTCCGAGTTCACGGCGGGCTTCGGTCAGGGCCACGTCGTAGCCACGTTTGCCGAGAGCAACGGCAGCTTCCAGGCCCGCAGGCCCGCCGCCGACGATGAGGATCGAGGAGTCTGACCCCTTTTCCGGTATGTGCTCGGGGTGCCAGCCCCTGCGCCACTCTTCGCCCATTGTCGGATTCTGCGTGCAGCGGATCGGAGTGCCCGTCTGGTCGCCGACGTAGCAGATGTTGCACCCGATGCACTCCCGGATCTCGTCCTCGCGACCTTCTGCGATCTTGGTCGGGATGAACGGATCGGCGATTGATGGGCGAGCTGCACCGATCAGGTCCACGACTCCCTGACGAACGAGACGCAGCATCGTCTCCGGGCTGGTGAATCTCCCGACACTGACCACCGGTTTGTCCGTTACCGATTTGACCCATGACATCGTCTTCTCGAGCCCCGCTTCGGGTACGAACCGAGAGGTCCCCATCTCGTAGGAGTAGTCATGGACCGTTATATCCCACAGATCAGGGAGATCGGCAAGCAACTCGAGCATTTCCCGCGGCTCGGCCGTGTCCTGGTCGTTGTCGTCACCACCGGCGCTGGCCGAGAATCGGACGGCCACCGCACAGGTGTCGCCGACCTCCTCCTTGGTCTCGATGATCAGCTCTTTGAGCAACCGCGCTCGGTTCTCCAGTGACCCCCCGTATTCATCGGTCCGTTGGTTGGACGGTGCCAGAAACTGATGGATGAGGTACCAGTGGGCGGCGTAGACGTAAACGATGTCGAAACCGGCGCGTTTGGCGCGTCGAGCGGCCTCGAGATGCCACATCTTGAGGTCCTGTATGTCCGCTTTTTCCATGGCCCGAGACTGCAAGGGGTCGTTGACGCCGGCGGGCGTGCTGGACGGGCCTAGAGGGGCCTCACGGGTGTAGTGGTTGGCCGATGAGGCGCCTCCGTGCCAGAGCTCGATACCTGCGAGCGCACCGTGTTCATGGATCGCCTCAACCGTCATTGACATGGCCTTGACGTCGTCGTCGTCCCATATAGACGCGGTCGGATACGGCTCGTCGTCGGACGACGGATGAATCGAGCAGTACTCGGTGCAGACCGTTCCCCAGCCACCTTCAGCCTTGACCCCACGAAGAGCCGCGACCGAGTTTGGGCGGCGATAGCCCATGCCCGTGCAATGTGGAACCTGGTAGAACCGGTTCGGTGCCGTCACCGGTCCGATCTGGACGGGTTCGAACAGCAGGTCGAAACGCGGGTCACGTGGCATCTACTCTCTCCTGAGGTCGAGTGGTGGTCACCTTAGAAGCCGCACCCGGAGTGACGACCGCGGCCGGGCACCTCCCAAGACAACCTCCCTAGGTCCCCGTCTTGCGTTCCGCCATTCCGTTGAGGACCTCGAGGACAAGACGGTTCGCCAGGTATGCGGTCTGCTCTCCCGGCCCGTCGTACGGAGGTGACACTTCGACGATGTCTGCTCCGAGCACGTTGAGATCCTTGGAGATTCGCCGGATGGTGTCGAGGAGATCACGGGAGTTGAGACCACCGGGCTCGGGAGTGCCCGTTCCGGGCGCCATACCCGGATCGACGACGTCGATGTCCACCGAGATGAACACGCCCTTGGCTCCGCCATCGAGTGAATAGGCGACCGCCTCGTCGACCACATCGTCGAGACCACGATCCACGATCTCGTTCATCATGAAGGTTCGCATCTTCTGCTCACCCATCCATTCGATGACTTCCGGCTCGGGCCAATAGCC
>JAZFTT010000038.1:0-46754 GCA_036446835.1 Acidimicrobiia bacterium | reverse complement strand
GCGCATGCATCCGCTGGGCCGGGTCGGTGAGCCCGAAGACGTTGCACGATTGATCGTGTTTCTCTCGTCCGACGCGGCTTCTTGGATGACGGGAGCCATCGTGCCGGTTGATGGAGGTGTGATCGGCGCCGGCTCTTCGGGTATCTCCTAGTGGTCTGGCACTAATGACTCATCCCTCTCCGGACCCGGACCTCGCCCTACGCTATCTCAACGGCGAGACGGACCAAGCGTCGTTGTTCGCCCATGCCTCCCAATTGCGCGATGAAGGGCGAGGGAGAGTCGTCACGTACAGCCGGAAGGTCTTCATCCCGCTGACGACGCTCTGCAACGACCGTTGCACCTACTGCACCTTTGCCAAGCCACCGGGTGCCGGCGGTTTCTACCTCGAACCTGAGGACGTGCTCGCTGTCGCCAGGGCAGGCGACGCCGCCAACTGCACCGAGGCGCTGTTCACATTGGGGGATCGTCCCGAGCGCCGATGGCCCCAAGCTCGGGAATTCCTGGAGGGCAAGGGTCTTCACACCACCATCGAGTACTTAGCTGAGATGTCATCGCTGGTCAGGTCGGAGACATCGCTGTTTCCTCACGCCAACCCTGGTCTCATGGACGATGCGGCGATGACCCTTCTCAGACCGACCAATCCATCGATGGGAATGATGCTGGAGAACATCTCGTCTCGACTGACCGAGCCGGGGATGGCGCATCACAACTCTCCGACGAAGAAGCCCGCCCGGCGGGTGGCGACGATCGAGGCTGCCGGGCGACAAAAGGTGCCGTTCACAACCGGGATCCTGGTGG
Source organism: Acidimicrobiia bacterium (assembly GCA_036446835.1). GTDB lineage: Bacteria > Actinomycetota > Acidimicrobiia > Spongiisociales > ZC4RG35 > SZUA-217. The sequence goes on along the minus strand of JAZFTT010000038.1, from coordinate 45,956 downwards.
GCATCGGAGAGAACCACGAGGAGATCGTTGACTCGCTGTTTGCGCTCAGCGACCTCGCCGAAACGACGGGCGCCATACAGGAAGTGATCATCCAGAACTTCCGGGCTAAGGACGACACGCCGATGAGACGTTCCGCCGAACCAGTGCCACGCTGGTTTGTCCGGGTGGTCGCCATCGCCCGCTGGATCATGGGCGCCGAGACGAGCATTCAGGTGCCCCCGAACCTCACCGAGAGTTATGAGATCTATCTCGAAGCCGGGATCAATGATTGGGGTGGTGTTTCGCCGTTGACGATCGACTGGGTCAATCCCGAGGCTCCCTGGCCCCAGCTCGAGGAGCTGAAGAGCCGGACGCAGGCCGCGGGTTTCGAGCTCCGGCCCCGTCTTCCCGTCTATCCCGGGTACATCAACGAGGAGTGGATCGATCCAGGTTTGCTCGCCGACGTACAAGCCGCGGCCGATGACGACGGTTTAGCGGCGATAACGACCAAGATTGGAGTGGCATGAGAGTCACCTACCTCCGCGTCCGCCCTGCCGACACGCTCGCCGAGCTGACGGCAGTCAGTCGACGACGCGAAGGGACGACGACCATCGAGGTCGACATCCCGACCTCCGCCGACGTCGCAGCCGGTTTCAAAGGTGGTGTGCTGGTGGTGGCGCGCAAGATTGGCGACCATGACCCGGCGGCATGGGTGGTCGACCCGGGCGACGCTCTCCTGCTGGCCTCGAGACGGGTGGCGTCGTGGCGTCTCACGGTCGTCGACAACGGCCCAAGAGAGAAAGTGCTCGACGCGATCGCGCGGAGTCGCTCGGCCTATCTGAGGACCACCCGCTCGGCGGTTGTCGGAGCGACACAGATCACGGGTTTGCCCGGCATCGAGACCTCGGTCTCAGTGTTTGTAGACGATGTCACTCAAGCTGGGAAGGCGATTTCGGACGGTGCCACAGACCTGTTGCTCCGCGACTGGAGCGGCGAGAGGCTCGGCGAGCTGCGTGACTCGTTGCCCGAGGTGCAGTTCGTGGAGCGCACTGCCTTTCCAGCCGGTGTGGAGATCGATGAGGCGAGGGGCGTGTTGCCCAAGGACATATTCACAACGTGGCTCAATCAGGTTGATGGGTCCGGCGCGGCGCGGCCGCGTTACGGATGGGCTCCGGGCAGGGACATGGATCTTCCGGTGCCGATCGGGCGTTTGTCTGCGGAGTGGATGGACGCAGCATGGGTGGGCGGAAGGGGAGTGGGAGGTCTCGGTGGCGCCGGTGATCTGGCTCCGATCCTCGAGCGCTCCCTGAATGGACATGTCCCCACAGTCACCGAGTTGGAAGAGCTCTTCATGGCGAGAGGCGATCAGATCGACGCCGTTGCTCGAACGGCCGACGATCTGCGGAAGAGAGCGGTGGGAGACACGGTGACCTACGTGGTCAACCGGAACATCAACTACACCAATCTCTGCTACTTCAAGTGTGGGTTCTGCGCCTTCTCCAAAGGGCCCAAGTCTTTGAACCTGCGTGGCGAGCCCTATCTGATGGGTCTCGACGAGATCGTGGATCGCTCACGTGAGGCATGGGACCGGGGCGCAACCGAGGTGACCCTTCAGGGTGGGATTCACCCAGATTTCACAGGCAATTTCTACGTCGAGGTGGTCAAGGCCATCAAGGAAGAGCTTCCTGACATGCACATCCATGGTTTCACCCCCTTGGAGGTCTGGCAGGGCGCCGAGACTCTTGGCCTATCGGTGAGGCAGTTCTTGAGTGAGTTGAAGGAAGCCGGGTTGGGCACGTTGCCGGGGACCGCAGCCGAGATTCTCGACGACGAGATTCGGACCCATCTCTGCCCCGACAAGATCCGGACATCGCAGTGGGCCGAAGTGATGATCACCGCTCACGAACTCGGCCTCAGGACGACCTCCACCATCATGTTCGGTCATATCGATCATCCACGCTCTTGGGCAAGACATCTCGAAGTCATTCGCGAGATCCAGCGCCGCACCGCCGGGTTTACCGAGATGGTCCCACTGCCCTTCGTGCACATGGGGTCGCCGATCTATCTTCGTGGACGATCGCGCCCGGGACCGACCTGGGACGAAGTGGTGCTGATCCACGCGGTGTCTCGCATTGCCTTCGATGGACTGATCAACAACATTCAGGCTTCGTGGGTGAAGCTGGGCCTTGACGGCGGTCGGCGTCTTCTCGACGCAGGATGCAACGATCTGGGTGGGACCCTCATGGGTGAGATCATCACTCGCGCCGCCGGAGCAGAGCATGGCCAGGAGGTGACGACCGAAGAGTTTCGCTCCGTCATCGAGGCCGCCGGGCGGACCCCGGTACTCCGCAACACGACCTACGAAGTGCTCGATCGCGTCTAGCCGCGGTAGGTCAGGCCCCGAGGGGCTGTGGCAAAGCCCCATTCAGAGAGGGGAGAAGCGAGTGGAGAGGCCGATGCAGGCTCGCCGTTGATCGTGACCAGCGTGAGACGTTTGTACTTCCCGGCGACATCCGCCATGGCCCGGGATACGAGGCTGAACTGTTCGACCGAGGGGCTGAGCAGAGTAAGCCCACGGCGGCCTTTGTCGAGATAGCCGATGAGATCACCGCCCCAAAGGAGGACATAAGCGCCGGCGTCGCGAGCCAGTCGGGTCTCTGCGAGTTCTGGCCAGGGAAGGACTCCGCCGTAAGGGTTGGCAGGGTCGGTAGCGGCAAGAACCAATAGGGACGAATCTGATTCACCGCGAAGACGGTCAACGGCGCCGGGGAGTGCGAATTGTGAGCCGCCGAGTCCCTCGACGAAGTAGCCGCGACGAATCCGTCCGGTCTCCTCGAGACGACTGAAGACCGGATAGAGGGTTGTGAAACCTCCGGGATAGCCCTCGGCGAGCGCCGTGCTTCTCGTCACCACACCATGTCGGTCGAGAAGCAACTCCGCCCATGCTGCATGGCGCTCTGTCTCTGAAGGAGCCGATCGGATCAGACCCTTGGTGAGCGACCATCGACCGGCTGAATGAGCCGGAAACCGACTGGAGAGCGAAACGCGTCCCGTGCTCGAACTACGGCGTCTGGCGACAAACGCTCGAACAGGCTCAAACGTGTCGTTGGTGAGATGACCGGCCCAGACCAGATCCCAGAGGGCTTTGAGAGTCTCCTCGGGATCTCCGCCTCCAGTCCCCTCGTATAAGTCCCGAAAGAAACTGGCGCCGGAGTTGTCCAACTCACTCAGGATCTCGATTGCCTTGGAGTTCAACTCGGCATCTGCGTCGGGTCCTTTCCAGAGCGAGGTGAGCGTGTCGCGTGGGTAGAGCGCCACCCTTCCATCCCTGGAGCCAAGCGAGCCCTCTCCCACCCAGACGAGGTCTCCGGCCATCATGAGAGCATCGATGCCGTTTCCGGTCTGAGCAACTCTGGATGCCAGCACGTCTCGCTCGAGGACCGAGGCAGGCACGGCCGCGCCGGTCAGCCTGAGAGTGGCATCTGAGAGGGCGCTTCTTCCACGTGGTGGGTCAGCGGTGACTCCCTGCCAGGCGAGCCCGAATTGGGCCAGCGCAGAGGCCTCCACAGGCTCGATCTCATTGCGCAAGACCGCCAGCGAGCGTCTCTTCAGTCGTCGAAGCACCGAGCTGTCAACCCACTCCCGCCCCTCACCTCCTGGTCGAAACGCGCCTTCGGCGATTCGGTCCGTCCGCTCGAGTTTCTCGAGCGCGGCTTCGACAATGCCGCTTGGGAGATTCAAGGCTGTCGAAGCCTCTTTTGACGTGAAGGGACCATGAGTCCTTGCGTAACGGCCGACTACGTCACCGAGAGGGTCTTCAACCGGCTCGAGGAATGTCTGAGGAACACCGGGGGGAGGTTGGACGCCAAGACCGTCCCGGAGCCGGGCAATGTCCTCGATGGCTGCCCATTTTGGCTCTCCGCCAATGACGACCTCGACAGCCCTTCTCTCGTCACGGAGATCCTCCAGGGCAGCTAGAACATCGATGCTCGAGGTGCGTACCTCTATGTCCACGATCGAAAGCGGCCCCAGGTCACGGAGGAGGTCATGGAGTCGATCCGGGTTTGTCGCCCTTCGGTTGTCCGTCAGATGCTGTAGTTCGAGTTCCACCGCCGCAACTACCTCTGGATCGATCAGCTCCCTCAGCTCCCCCTCCCCAAGAAGCTGTCTGAGCAGGTCGCGGTCGAGCGTGAGTGCTGCGGCGCGTCTCTCCGCGAGCGGGGTGTCGGCTTCGTACAGATAGGCGGCCACGAAAGAGAAGAGGAGCGAAGAAGCGAAAGGACTTGGCCCATGGGTATCAATGGATGCCACCCGTATCTTCCGTGATCGGATCTCCCCGAGGACCTCCTGGAGCGAGGGGAGATCGAAGTCGTCTTGGAGAATCTCGCGGTAGACCTCGAGGAGGATCGGAAATGATCCGAATTGGCGAGCGACGCCGAGGAGGTCGGCCGACTTGCGTCGCTGCAACCACAGAGGAGTGCGTTCACCTGGCCGTCGACGGGGCAGAAGCAGGGCTCGACCGGCGGCCTCGCGGAACCGCGCTGCGAACAGTGCGGTGTCGGCGAGATGATCGACCAGGAGCGCCTCGACTTCTTCAGGGTCGAGTACCAGATCGTCAGCCTCTGGCGGATCGTCGGAGTCGGGAAATCGGAATGCGATGCCGTCGTCGGACCAGATCACGTCCACGTCGGTCCCGTAGCGACTCTTGAAACGATGGCGAAGGGCCATGCCCCACGGAGCGTGAATCCTGGCCCCAAGAGGCGAGAGGAGCACAACACGCCAATCGCCGATCTCGTCCTGGAAGCGCTCGACGACGATGGTGTGATCGGTGGGAAGGACTCCTGTGGCATCCTTCTCCTCGTGGATGTATGAGATCAGATTGCGCGCAGCGAACTCGTCGAGGCCGTACTCGTCTCCGAGGATCGTTTCGGCAGTTTCTTGATCGCGCCGCGCTATCTCTCGGATGAACTTTCCTATGGCGCGACCGGTTTCGAGCTGTCGACCGAACATGTCTCCATGCCAGAAGGGCATCTTCGCCGCGGCATTGCCCGGTGCAGGAACCACTTCGACCTTGTCATGGGTTATCCGTATGATGCGCCATGCGCTGGAGCCGAGGAGGAAACTGTCGCCCTCTCGAGACTCATAGACCATCTCCTCATCGAGTTCGCCGACCCGACTTCCGTCGGGAAGTGTCACCCGGTAGAGACCACGGTCGGGAATCGTCCCCGGGTTGGTCACCGCGAGTTGTCTGGCCCCGGGTCTCGCAGTCACCGCTCCGGTGGCGCGATCCCAGGTGATGCGGGGTCTCAGCTCCGCGAATAGATCAGACGGGTACCGGCCGGACAGCATGTCGAGGGTCTCGTCAAAGACCTGGCGGCTCAGTTCGGAGTAGGGCGACGCTCGTCGTGTTATCTCGTAGAGATCGTCGGCTGTTGTGTCTCCAGAGACCGTTTGTGCCACCAGTTGCTGACAAAGGACGTCAATAGGGTTGGTGGGCACTCGCGTCTTCTCGACATGGCGTTTGGCCATCTCCCCGGCAACAACGGTTGCCACGAGTAGATCCCCGCGGTATTTCGGAAACACCTTTGCCCTTGAAACGCCACCCACATGATGTCCGGATCGACCAACCCGCTGAAGCCCGGACGCGACAGAGATTGGAGCCTCCACCTGGAGCACGAGATCAACGGCGCCCATATCGATCCCGAGCTCCAGTGACGATGTGGCGACGACAGCCTTGATCTCTCCACGCTTGAGCGCCTCTTCGATTTCGAGACGTTGCTCCCTTGCCACCGATCCGTGGTGGGCACGGGCGAGGTCTTCTCCGGCAAGGTTGTTCAACTCCGAGCAGACTCGCTCGGCGAGACGACGCGAGTTGGCAAAGACGATCGTGCTGTTGTGGTCTCTGATGTGCCTGAGCAGTCGGGGGTAGATGGCCGGCCAAATCGACCGGACGGGCGCGTCGTCAGGATCGAGAGGATCACGCTCACCGGGCTCGCTCATATCCTCGACGGGGACAACGATTTCCAGGTCGAGCTCACGATCGTGGGGGACGTCGATGATGGTGACCGGCCTCGGAACCCACTCATCGCCCTCAACAGTGCCTCCTCCCAGGAATCGGGCGATGGTCTCGAGGGGACGCTGGGTGGCCGATAGGCCGATCCGTTGCGGCGACTCGTCGGTGATCTCCTCGAGCCTCTCCATCGAGAGAGTGAGGTGGGCTCCGCGTTTGGTTCCGGCCACGGCATGAATCTCGTCGACGATCACCCATTTCACGCTTCGGAACACCGATCGAACGGCGGAGGTCAGCATCAGATAGAGCGACTCCGGTGTGGTGATGAGGATGTCGGGTGGATGTCTTTCCATTCGACGACGATCCTCTTGAGGGGTGTCGCCGGTCCTTAGGAAAGTCGTCAGCTCGGGTAGCGGGTCACCTCCGAGACGCTCGGCTGCATGACGGATCCCGGCGAGGGGCGCGCGCAGATTGCGGTCGATGTCGTGGGCCAGGGCCTTCATCGGTGAGACATAGAGAACACGACAGCGTTCCAGCTTCTCCGGCACAGGATCGGTGAGCAGACGATCCAATGTCCATAGGAAAGCGGCCAGCGTCTTTCCTGACCCCGTCGGGGCGTGGATCAGGGTGTGATCTCCGTCGGCGATTGCCGGCCAACCCAAATCCTGAGCTTTGGTCGGCTCATTGAACGAAGCCTCGAACCACGCCCTGGTTGCCGGCGTAAATGCCCTCAGCGGATCCACGACACCTAACGTATCAGAGGGTGGCGACAAGAACCTCGTGAGCGGGCTTCGCCCGGGGTCGGTCAGACCCTCCGGTTGGCGAGACTCTGGGCGGCAACGGCAACGAGCAGAGAGAGAACAGCTGCGCCGCCATATACGAAGATTGTCCCTGTGCCAAACACCTTGCCTATCTCATCCTTGAGAAATGAAGCGGCCGAGATGCCGGCCAACACGGACAGGGCGGCGAGACCGTAGAAGATGTAAGAAGCGATTCTCATTGCGGGCCGGAATACTAGACCCGGACCTGAGTCAAGCTCGACGGCGACAGATCACCGCGCGGATCAGATGGCTTGCAGAGTCCAGGCGTGCCACGTACATGCGGAATGCCAAGGGATCGAAGGCGTCTTAGGCGATGAGCTCCAGCGGGAGTCTGTCGACGGCGGCAAGCTCCAGGAAGATGTCGACCACCGTCGGATCGAACTGGCTGCCCGCGTTTGTGCGAATCTCCTCGACCGCATACTCGACGGGGAGAGCCGGCTGGTAGACCCGAACCGATGTCATCGCGTCGAAAGCGTCGGCGACGAGAACAATGCGGCTCAGGATTGGAATGTTGTCGGCCGCGAGCCCAAACGGATAGCCACCACCGTCATAACGTTCGTGGTGGTAGAGGATTGCTTCGGCGACCTTGGGTTCGAGGCGATTCCGAGTCATGGCGAATCCCATTTCGGGATGCCTTCTCATCAACTCGAATTCCTCCTCGTTCAGCGGGCCGGGTTTGCCGAGAATTCCTGGATCGAGGTGGATCTTTCCGACATCGTGAAGGACGCCCGCCAGAGCGAGTCGGTCGAGATCGGTGTCCCCGAGTCCGATTCCGGTGCCGAGGTCGACTGCGAGGTCGGAAACCCGATGAACGTGACCGTGGAGGTCCTCTATCACGTCCTCCATGACCTCGATCAGTATGTCTCTTGGTATTTCCTTCATATCCTCACCACAGAACGCTTAGTTTGCCCACTCTACGCGATCAGTGTATGGGTCGCCCGTCTCAATTGGTTTAATGGCCGTCATGGATGTGGCAACAGACCTGGTGGAAGTTTTTTTGCGGTCGAACGGCTATCTGACATTGTCGGAACTTCAGATCCAGTCCTTGAACAAAAGGGGCGATTGGGAAACCGTCACAGATGTGGACATTCTCGCACTGCGGTTCCCCGGGCGGGTGTTCATTGCCGATGCCCACGACCCGGCCCTTGCGGCCGAATTGGAAGTTCCCGGTGTGCCGCTCTTCCTCGAAGAAGACACCGTCGATGTCATCGTCGGTGAGGTGAAACAAGGCGAGGCGGCATTCAATCCGTCGCTGACCAAGCACGAGACGCTGCACACGGCGTTGCACCGGCTCAGTTGGATCTACTCCGATGGTGATCTCGATCGGATTGTCGAGGACTTACGGGACAGAGGTGTGTGCTACACACCGGCGAGAGGGGGCGGCACGGTGCGAACCCGCATTGTCGCTTTTGGTCAGGCGTCCGAAGTGACCATGAACGTCATACCGTTACAGGTGATCATCGAGCGTGCATTCGGCGCTCTCGAGAGCCACGACGCCCTTCTTCGTTCGGCTCGATCGTCGAGTCCCGCGGCGGCAATGCTGAAGCTTCTGCACAAGACAGGGTTCCGATTCAGTCGCGACCCGTGAGCCGCTCGATGTATTGATTGATTGCCGTCTCGTGCTCAGGCGTTGAATGAGCAACCGCCTGCAGCGCGGCCGAGAATTCTAGGAAAGCGTCGAGATCCATGGTTTTCGACTGACGGAGGAGACGTTTGGCCAATACCACTGCCGGTCGTGGTTTCGAGGCGATGGATCTCGCCAGTTTCATGACGTGGTCTTCGATCTTGTTCTCCGGGACCACGCTGAGGAGGACACCGAGTCTGACTGCTTCGTCGGCGTCTATGGAGCGGGCAGTCAGTGAGAGCTCTGTGGCACGCTGCCAGCCCACTACTCGGGGAAGCAGCCATGCGCCACCGTCAGCGGGGAGGATTCCCATTTCGATGAACGTATGGGCGAAACGGGCTCGTGGAGTGCCGACGCGAAGGTCACAGCCAAGAACCAGATCGAAACCGGCGCCGATAGCAGGTCCGTTGACCGCGGCGATGGTGACCAGGTCGGTCGTGGCCATGAACCGTGTCAGCTGCTGAATGGTTTCCCGATATTTCTCCGTGATCTGGGCCGGGTTGCCGGCGAAAAGACCCTCCTTGGCGGCCATGTCCTTGACATTGCCGCCCGCCGAAAAGGCAGGACCCTCAGCCTGGAGAACCAGCACACCGATGTCCTGGTCCGTCTCGGCGTCATCGATGGCGTCGATGAGTTGCTCGAGCATCTCTCCGCCGGTCAGTGCGTTGCGGGTATCGGGCTCAGCGAGTGTCACTACGGCCACTCCGTCGGCGTGGCTTGTCTTGACGGAGCTCACAGCAGCCCCTCGTCGCGGGCGACTTCGATGAATCGGGCAGCCCGGAGCGCGTCAACTCGGTTGCGGGCTTCGCCGTCGACCTTTGTCGACGATCCCACGATCACTGAGTCAGCGGCTCTGAGGAGCCTCGACAGATTGTCTGCGTTGGCACCCGATCCGATCACGACGCGGGTCTCGGTTGGGACCGCAGCCCTCACCACGCCGGCCTCATGGATGTCGGGCTCCACTCCGGTGCCCGAACCGGAGACGATGACAGCGTCCGCCCCTCCGCGCTCAACAGTGTCGGCGGCAGCTTGTCGAGCGTCGATCCCGGCCGGTGCCGAAGCGTGCTTGACGATCACATCCGCCCATATCTCGATTTCTGGTGCCAGTGCGCTGCGTTTGCGAAGAACCTCCGACGCCCTGCCCACGATCGGGCCCTGATCGGTGTACATCATGCCTGTCAACACGTTGACCCTTATGAAGGCGGCGCCGGTCGCGGCTGCAATAGCGAGGGCGGAAAGAGCGTCATTGCGGAGGACGTTGACGCCTATAGGCACCCCGGTCGCATCCATTACGCCGGTCACGGCAACCGTCATGGCGGAGATCGTCTCCGAAGCAACGCCGTCGGCGAAGAATGGAGTGTCGCCAAAATTCTCTACCATCAGAGCCGGAAACCCGGCCTTTGTCAGAGCGGAGGCGTCGGAGACTGCTGTCTCGACGACCTCATCCATTGAGCCGTTGAATTCGGGGGAGCCCGGAAGAGGGAGCAGATGGACCATCCCCACAACGTGGGGAATGGAACTCACAGGTAGGCCCTGGCTACCTGAATCGCCGTCTCCGCACGCTCGCCTGTCACCTTCAGACGGGTGTCTTTCGGCTTGGCACGGCGAACCACGATCCTTGCCCAGTCGGAAGCGGACCCCTTGATCAACTGATCGGTGTCCTCCGGCCCGTAGATCCACCTGGAGTAACCGGGGCCGATGACCTCAACCCGAACCGGCTCGTAATCCTCGCCTGCTTCCCTGAAGGCGTAGGGGAGTGTCTTCCATCCCAGCCAGCAGATGTGACGGATGCGCGGTGTGTCTTCGACCTCGATCCCGAGCGTGGCGTAGATGTCGAGACCGTGCATCCATGTTTCCATCAAGCGAAACGTGGCGAACGTCCGGGCGCTCATGTCGCCGGCGATCCAATTGATCCGGTCCTCACCGCTCATGTGGGACAGTGGCTCCACAACCTTGGCGCGCCCGCCTCGCCACCACTCGATGACATCTTGAGGGCGCATCGCGCGGCCTTTCTTGATTGCCTTCTTTTTCGAGGCTTCGAGGTCCGAGGTGCTCTGCCATTCCCTGACCCTTTCGCCTCCGTTGATTGCGTCGGCGCCAAGCTCTTCGAAGTCGGCCAGGTGGGCGATGGTGTCCCTGACAGTCCACGGCTTGTTGGGCGTCTTGAGATCCCAGACCTTGATCGGGATGCGCTGCAAGGACTGGTCGAGGAACTGCTGCTCGGCTACTAGATCAGAGAGTATGTCGCGCACCCTCAGATTCTAATAGTGAACCCAGCTGTAGTACTAAGTGCTTACCACGATCTTTCGGCTTGCTCCTCGCTCATCGGTGTCGGAATGCGGGTTGCCTCCGGGAGTTCTGCGATCTCGTTGAGCCGGTCGACCAGTTGTCGAAGACGCCCGAATTGTCTCCTGTCGAACACAAACGCGATGCGATTGCAGTCGAGAGCATCGTCGTCAACGATCTCGGGTGGTGAGGGTTCGGCTATCTCGATTGTCCCGTCGACGACGATATCGGCGAATTCGTCGTTCAAGGCAGCCAGCTCCTCTGTGGACGGCGCCTGCCGTACTCGCAGGATGAGCTTGCCTGAGGCATATCGCTGAGAGTGGTAGTTGTTGTAGAAGTGACGGATGTGGTCGCAGGCCTCGGACGGGCTGGTCGTGTGCAGAAACAGCGAGAGGTCCGCTTCCGAGATCAGGCCTCTGGCGAGTTGGACGTTCTCGACGAAGTCGAGAACCGGGTCCCAATAGCTCGCCCCTTCCGCTTCGAGAAGTACAATCGGGTGTAGATCGCTTTTGCCGGTCTGGATCAATGTGAGCAGCTCAAAGGCCTCGTCGAGGGTTCCGAATCCGCCGGGAAGGATCACAAACGCATGTGACTCTTTGACAAACCCGAGCTTTCGGGTGAAGAAATATTTGAAATTGACGGTGCGTGCCTCGGACAGATAGGGGTTCGCTGCCGCTTCGAAGGGGAGACGGATGTTGACGCCGTATGAGTTGTCGATACCGGCGCCACGATTGCCTGCCTCCATGATTCCCGGGCCTGCCCCGGTGATCACACCCCAACCATGGTGGGCCATCAATCGAGCGAACTTCACTGTCAACTCGTAGTTGGGGTCGCCTTCACCAAGACGCGCCGACCCGTAGATGGTCACCTTGGGCTCGTCGTGACGTGAGAAGACGAGGTTGGAGTAGCGGATCTCCTTCACCGCGGTATTGAGCAGCTTGAGGTCTCCACGGGTGGCGCCGTCTCGATGCAACTTGAGTACAGTCGTGATCAGCTCTCCGATCAGGTCCTGGTTGTCGTTGTCCGACGCGGCGGCGACCAACTGTCGGATGGTTTTCTCCAGTTCCGGATTGCCCAGGTCATAGGCCATGTCCGTAACGTACTGTCCCGTCGCCGTACTCCGCGCTTCCGGTCCTAGAAGGGGGTTTTGGATGGGCCTTTTCGAACGACGGCGTTCCACACCGTTTCGTAGTGGTCGCGGTCGTAGGCGTCTACCTGTGGAAGGACAAACTCGTTCCAGGCCTTGCGCAACGGGTCGTCGCGGTCGGCGTAGACGAGCAGACCGGTGGGGATCCGATCGAGGACCGAGCGGAGCGATAGAGGTGTCTCCACACGAACACCGGTGTCCGACTCCTCGAACGAGGCGTTGATCTCAATCGTGAGCCTGGCGATGGCCTCGACGTATTCGTCCTTCAACTTGGGATAACGCCGCACCAGCATCGCCTTGACCTGGTCTTCTTCGGGAAACTTCTTTTCCCAGATCACCCAGCGATCGGCGAAGGCCTTGTTGAGCGTCTGGGTGCCCGCGTAATCCCTGATGTCGGTTGGATTCATGGTACCGAAGACTCGCACGTCGTCTCTCAGGCGGACGGTCTCCCCGTTGGGAAGATCGAGAGCGGCATAGCGGTCGAGAAGCCCGTGAAGGGCAAAAAGCGTCTCGGCGCCGGCCGCGTTCAGTTCGGAGAGGTTGAGCAGCGCGGGGCCACGGAGAGCACGGGTTATGTCGCCATCCTCCCAGCGACTTTCGGTTCCACCCTTGCCGTCACCATGCAGATGGGTCGAGCCAATGAGGGTGACATCGCGAACCTCGCCCGTGAGCGGGACACGGAAGTAGGGGAGACCCATCGCGGCGGCGAACTGCTCGATGTCGTGGTCCTTGCCGGTTCCCATGTGTCCCCGAACCGCGATGTGGAGCGGCACAAGACCCTCAGCCTCGGCTCGACGGGCCTTCTCGAGTTGGGCGAAGCGGTAGAGCATTCCGAGATCTACGTAGTGCGGGTCGGGTTCGGGCACCTTGCGAAGACGGAACTCGACATCGGCTACGTTGTCGGGCATCTCGAACTTCTCGAGCTCTATAGGTCGCCCCTCGGCAGTGGGATCCTCGAAGATCACGGTTTCAGGCACTTGTCTTCTCCTTGACTAGAAACTGGGGTGTACGCGCCCACCAACTGTCCATGCCCGACATCGCCAGGCCTCGTCGCAACGCGCTCCGGGTGCCGTCGACCATCGCCTTGGCCAACTGGTCGGGCTCCTCCACCGCCTCATGACGCTGATAGGCGTGGTCGACGGTGTGGTCGCCGATGCCTATCCCGATGACGGTGGTACCTCCAGCCTCAACGGACGAAACGGACTTGGCGAGAGATTCCATCGATCCACGCGTCATGCCATCAGCGAGAACCATGAGAAGCCTGACGTCGGCACCGAGACGTCCCATGCGCTCAGCGGCGTGAATGACGTTGAACTCATCGACATTGGCGGCCTTCTCGAACAGCGACACGGGTGGTGCAGAGCTGCCATTGCGTCTTGCCAATGCGGCGGCCTTTTTTGGCTCAGCCGCCGTGAAGAAGAGGCCGGCCAGAGCGTGTTGAGCGTCGCGCCATCGCCGATCGAACGGCTTGACCATGTAGTGGTTCACTGTGCTTGTGAGTCTGTCCGCTGCGGTCCCCTGAGTCTGGCGAAGACCGGCGGTCGCTGCGGAACGGGCCCGGCGAAAGCTGTCCTCGGTATCCTCTGGCTTCGCGGCGAAACCGCGGTTGAAGAGTGCGACCTCGAAGTCGATCTGGAGCTCATCGCAGAGTCGAGCCATAGTCCAGGCGCCGAGGAGAGCGGCAGGCATAGCCCACGATGTTCCCGGACCGTGGCCGCGACCAGGGCTGAGCATCGACGCCGACGCGTCCACGAGAAGCGACACCGCATACCGACGTCTGGTCCTTGCTGACCGTCGCTCGTATAGTCTCTCGTAGAGCCCGGCCCCAATGAAGAGGGCAGCGTGCGGAGAGACATCACCCTGGTCGAATCCGGAGCGGAGACCACGTCGTTGGTTGGCGGCAAAAAGGGGAAAGAGCTCACCGGAGACCTTTCGTTGGGCGACCCCCCAGCGTTTGGCCGCTGCCTCCATCGACTCGAGACCCTCCGTGCTGAAAGCACTGAAGGAGTGCGGGATGGCTGTCACCAGGAGCTTTCCGCTCTGACCCGTCGGCAGAAACACTTCAGGTGCTTGGCTGACACGGAGCAGTTGATCGGTTGGTTCGTCGCCGGCAATATCGGAGGCCCCTCTGCGATCGGACAGACCCGAGCGGGATTCCGCGGCGCGCTTGGTGTCCTGATATGAGTCCGAGTCCGAGACAATGGGCGAAGTCAGGCGGACAGCATCGACGCCGCTTGCAGCCTCCTCGGCGTCTTCGTCCTCGGTCAGTTTGCGCTGAGTCTTCGTCGCGGTATCGGGTACTTCGGTGATGAGACCGTGAGTGCGGGCGATTGCCTCGAGTTCAAGAGCGAGCTGGGCCACATACCAAGGGTCCGTTGTCTCTGCGGCGAGACGGCAGTGCTCAGTTGCATCATCGATGGCCACGGCTGCTCGGGCCTCGAAGCGCCGCTCGAGCACCTCGCGTTCGACGTAGCCGCCGGTGAGAAGGAAACATCCCAGGACAAACTGGCTGAGCGCTCCCGACTTGGAGATGGCCTGACTCAGTGACGATAGGTAGAGGTCCTCTAGGACGGACCTGGCGCCCGGGTACGTCGAAAGACCCTGTGCCTCCTGTCGGGCGTCCTCGAGACTGAAGAAGATGATCTCGGCCACCGGTCTTCCGGTCCGCTCCAGAGCCGTCAGGAGGTCGATCTCAACACCCTCGGCAACGTCACCTTCGATGGGCCACTCGTCGGGGAGAGGCCTCTTCTCATCGAGATTTGTCGAGACCAGGTGCATCACCTCATGGAGAGCCGAGGCGAGGGCAACCTCGTCGGGCGTGACCGGAGCATTGCGGTGATAGGCGGCCTGAAAGATCCGCGGGTCACAGACAACCTCGTCCGGTGAGGCGGCGCTCTCCGAGCCAAGCCGCACCCGGAGGTTGGGATTGTCCGAAAGACTCCGGGCAAGCCTGGTGACCGCAGGGGCAACCCGCTGGTATCGGCTGACGACAGCCTCGATTGCTTTGTCCTCAGGACCGATGAGATCGGCAAGAAATGTCTGGTCTCGTCCGCGCATCAGTCGCTAATTGTCTCATGCCGTGTCAAACCGAGGCGAAAGCGTGTTTCGGCGTTGGCGTTGTTCCGTAATACGATCCGGTCTGTGCACTACGACCTGACCACCCTTCCCAACGGTCTCCGAGTGATCTCGGAGACGATGCCTTCATTGCGGTCTGTGGCCCTTGGCTGTTGGATCGACACCGGTACCCGCGACGAAGATACTCACGAACAGGGGGTTTCCCACTTCCTCGAGCATCTTCTCTTCAAGGGATCCGACAAGCTCTCCGCTCGTGACGTGTCGGAAACCTTTGACGCCATAGGCGCCGAGTCCAACGCCTTCACCTCAAAGGAAGCCACCTGCTTCTGGACGCGGATCCTGGACCAGGAACTGACGACGGGGCTTGACGTTCTCTCCGAGATCATCCAGCGTCCGGCATTCCGCCCACATGAGATAGACGCCGAGCGTCACGTGGTGGTCGAAGAGATCAACATGTATGAGGACGATCCCAACGACGTCGCCTTTGAGAACTTCACCACGGCGGTCTTTGCAGGCCATGCTCTCGAGGCCCCGGTCCTGGGCACCAGGGATTCGATCCTTGCCATGTCACGCGACGAGATCAATGGCTACTGGGGGCGTCGTTATGGGGCCGGGTCGATGGTGGTGGCAGCGGCAGGCTCAATCGACCATGGAGCCCTTGTCGAGATGATCAGCGAGCGTTTCGGCGACTGGTCAGGCAACAGGGTCGATCATGAGCACAGCGATCCCGCCGGCCGGCCTCGGATCAACGTCAAGAAGAAGGACACCGAGCAAGCTCACATCGTGGTGGGCGGTCCGGGATTGGATCGTATGGACGAGCGCCGATGGGCGTTTGATGTGCTCAACCACATCATGGGCTCCGGCATGTCGTCGCGTTTGTTCCGTGAGGTGCGCGAAGAGCGTGGCCTGGCATACGCGGTGTACGGGTTCAAGCTGTCGTTCGCCGACACCGGAGCCTGGGGTGTCTATGTGGGAACGACCCCTAGTCAGACGGATACAGCCCTGAACCTGATTCGCGACGAATTAACGAAAGTCGTTGACTCCGGCATCACACCCGAAGAGCTCGAACGCGCCAAAGGGTCGGCGAGAGGCGGGTTGGCTCTGTCTCTCGAGGACGCCAACAGCAGGATGGTGCGGTTGGGAAGAGACGAGTTGGCGGGGATGCCTCATCTCTCGGTCGACGAGAGACTGGAGAAGCTGGAGGCAATCACTCTCGAGAACGTCCAGTCGGTGGCAGTCGACCTATACGGCGCCGACACCCGGATGATCGGGGCGGTCGGTCCCTTCGACGACTCGGACCTGGAGCAGTATCTGGCGGTCTAGGAAGACAGGTCGAAACTGGCTGACATGGGTTTCTCGCCGAAATCGATGACGCCTGCCGATCCGTTCTCCGGCTTGGCAAGCATCACGGCGCCACCGAGATCATGGCCGTCGACACTCGTCGGCCAGCCGAGCACGGTGTAGCCGGTGACAATCCCCGACAGAGAGGACCAGAGCAGAGTCTTCCGCCCCTGAACCAGATCGATGATCATCTCGGCACCACCAACAGCCTCGAGGTCCGAGCCCGGTGACGATGCTTCGAAAAGGGCGGTCGTGGAGAAGGCGGCGGCCACGGTCAACAGACCGGCCAGCCCGATACCCACGAGACGGACAGTGATTGTGTTCGGCATTCACCGCTCACGGTAAGTGACGGCGAGGAAATCTAAACGGCTATTTCCACGAACTGCGAAAGGACTAGTCCGTAGATGAGAGCCAGGATTATGAGCGCCAGGGCGACACCGAGGACTCCCCGGGATCGGCGCTCAGCCCATCGAGCCGAGGCGAATCCGATAATCACCCAGAGTGTCACATCGAGTGGCCAGGCCAACCACACTCCGCCAAAAGCGACGCCCAGGACGGCCGACAGAGGCCCACCGGCGTAAAGGAGTGTCAGACCGAGTGTCTGACAGAGGCCTTCGCAGGAGTCGCCGTTGATCAGAGAGAGGCCACCGATCATGAACACCACAGCAAAGGCGAGCAGAAATGTCGTCGCTATCGCTGCTTGGCGACAGCCCGGGGGTTCTTTGTTGTCGACCACGACGGCCGATCGTAAGTGTGTCACTACCCAATGAGAGCGAGCGACTAACTTGCCGGTTCAAGATTCGGAAGAGAGCCCATGGAAGTACCCGACATAATTCTTGTCCTACATATCGCCGGTGCCGGTGTTTGGCTCGGTGCCAACGTCATTCAGGCCGTCGTCCCCGGTCTGGCGGCCCCACAGGGAGTCGAGGTTGTCGCCGGGTGGTACCGGGTGGCAGGACAACTCAGCAAGAGGTTGTACATGCCGGCTTCGATCCTGCTTCTCATCACCGGGATAGTCATGGTCCTTGAGGACGACTCCTTCAGTTTTGGCAGTCTTTTCGTCACCATTGGCTTCGGGATGATCGTCATCGGAGCGCTGCTGGGCATCTTTGTGTTCGGCCCTGGCTCAGAGGCTGTCGCCGAGGCCGTGGAATCGGGAGATCAAGCCCGAATCAATTCCACAACTGCTCGGATGTCCACCTTCGGGGTTGTCGACACATTGCTATTGCTGTTCACCATGACAGCCATGGTCTTACGCTGGGCCTGACACATACCATGCCGGGGTGGATCTGATCCCGCGGTCCCGCCTGCTCGTCCTCCTGGCTCTAGGTTTCGTCTCGTCTGGCTGTGTCGCTGCTCAGGTGGGTGGGCCAACGACAAGTGCGGTCGTTGCCTCGCCGCCGACTGTCTCTGAAACCATCACCACGTCGACGACACCATCGACCGTCACAACGATCCGTCGTGTATTCAACCTGTTCGGCAAGGTTGTCGACCCCTCCGGGTCGGCGGTGTCCGGGGCGACGGTGACGATTGGGTCAGCCGAGCTCACCACCGGCTCTGATGGGTCTTTCACTTTTGAGGCCACCGAGCCCGAGCCGTTTCGAGTCTCCAAGAGCGGTTGGACCGAGGCCGAGGTGCCGTGGGAGCAAGGTTCGGCATTCTTCCTCGTGACCATCGAGCCAAAGAAGGTGAGAGGGCTACGAGTCGGCGCGGGTGCCGCCGGCGACGACGCTCACTTCGAGCGACTCCTGAAGTTGGCTGCCGACACCGCGGTGAATGCCTTCGTGTTCGACACCAAGCAGGAGGGAGGGACGGTCGTCTACGACACCACGATCGACGAAGCCCACGATATCGGAGCAGTGGTGGTTTGGTACGACCCTGTGGAGAGACTTGCGCAAATGCGAGATCAGGATCTCTATGCGATAACGAGGATTGTCGTATTCGAAGATGCCCTTCGAGTCAAAGCCCGTCCGGACGAGAAGCTCGCCGGACCATGGATCGACCCGATGGTGGAGACGGCATGGGACTACAACATCGACCTGGCCATCGAAGCCTGCGGGCTGGGGTTTGATGAGATCCAGTTCGACTATGTCAGATATCCCGCCGGACGAACCGCCCGGGTGAGCGGACAACTCTCACTCACCGAAGCCGACCGGGTCGCGGCCATCGAGGGCTTTCTCGCCGAAGCAAGGGGTGTGTTGACACCGATGGGCTGCTCGACGAGCGCCGCCATCTTCGCCATCGTCGTGTCGGTGCCTGATGATCAAGGTCTCGGTCAGAAACCGGAGGAATTGTCGGCGCAGTTGGACGCTCTGAGTCCGATGGTCTACCCGAGTCACTATTCCGACGGTTGGCTTGGTTTCGACGATCCCAACGATCACCCTTATGCGGTGACCGCCGACGCCATCGATGATGCGCTGCCCAGGATGGCGCCTGGTGCGAGGTTGCGACCGTGGCTTCAGGCCTTCTGGTGGACCAACAGCCAGATCCGGGCGTCGATTCAGGCGGCAGAGGACAGGGACGTAGGTTGGATCTTGTGGAACGTGCGGAGCAACTTCGATCGCGCCGCCCTGCCCGCATCGGACGAGGTCAGCGAGTAGACGTGATGAAGATAGGAATCCAGCTGCCTGAAGTGGAACGTGATGTCGGCTGGCTCGAGTTCCGCGACATTGCCGCTACCGCCGAGAAGTGTGGCTTCGACTCGATCTGGGTGGGCGACCACCTGATTTTCAGAGATGGCGTGACCGGCACGCGAGGCCCCTGGGAGGCATGGTCGGTGTTGGCCGCGCTGGCCGAAGCCACCGAGAGAGTCGAGATGGGCCCCCTTGTGGCTGCCACTTCCTTTCACTCACCGGCGATGATCGCCAAGAAAGCGTCGACTGTTGACGAGATCAGCGGAGGTCGGCTGATTCTCGGATTGGGAGCAGGCTGGAACCAACCTGAGTACCACGCTTTCGGGTTCCCCTATGACAACCGGGTGTCGCGATTCGAGGAGGCCTTCACCATCATTCGAACCCTGATTAGGGATGGCTCCATCGACTTTGAAGGCCGCTTCTACACACATCGGGAGATGGAACTGCTGCCCCGGGCAAGATCGGACATGAAGCTGATGGTCGGGTCCAACGGGCCACGCATGCTTCGCATCGCAGCTCCGCACATCGACATGTGGAACAGTTGGCACGTGTGGTTCGGGAACCGGGCTGAGGGTCTTCAACCGCTCGTCTCCGAGTTGGAGGCGGCGTGTGTCGAGGTTGGACGTGACCCGGGTGAGATCGAAAAGACGGCTGCGGTGTATGTGCAGCTGTCCCGTGGTGAGGGAAGAGTGGCCGGCAGCGAGGACCGACCTCGGGCCGAGCCGATGGCAGGTGAGGATGTCCTCGAGAGGTTTGCCGAGTTCACCGAGGCCGGAGTCGGTCACATCCAGGTCGTTCTCGACCCGATCGACGTGACAGCAGTCGAGGAGCTTGCCGGCCTACTCGGACGGGTCTGATCGGTCCGCGGCGGCCACCGGGTAGGGTCAGTGGGTGCGTCTCTCAACCAGCAGCTTCGAAGAAGGTGGTGTTATCCCATCTCGTTATGCCTTTGCCAAGGCCGACCGGGACACGCACGTCGTCTTCTCGGAAAATGTCAACCCGGCTTTGTTCTGGGAGGACGTGCCCGACGGAACGAAGTCATTTGCGTTGATCTGTCACGACCCCGACGTGCCCAGTGTTGGAGACGATGTCAACCAGGAGGATCGTGAGGTCCCGGCTGATCTGGCTCGTATCGATTTCTTCCATTGGGTTCTCGTAGATCTGCCTGACGATCTTCGTGCCATCGCCGAAGCCGAGTTCGCCGACGGTGTCGTCGTAGGCGGCAAGCGGGCGTCCGACGGCCCGCATGGCACCAAGCAGGGGTTGAACGACTTCACCGGCTGGTTTGCCCAAGACCCCGACATGAAGGGCAGTTACTACGGGTACGACGGGCCGGCTCCCCCGTGGAACGACAGCATCGTTCATCATTATGTCTTCACCCTCTTCGCGCTCAATGTGAGTTCGTTGCTGGTCTTTGGCGACTTCAGAGGTCATGACGTGAGGAAGGAGATCAAAAGACGCGCCCTGGCCGAGGCCAGCGTCACCGGCATCTACACCCAGAATCCGAGGCTTCTCGGTTGAAGAGGGTCTGGGGAAGATCTCAGCCGAGCGGCTCGGTCCAGACAAGTGCTGTGCCGTCGAGCACTACCACGTCGTCCTGATTCGTGATCAGACAATCGAGTGTTGTCATCGGCTTGTCCTTGCGCGTCTTCACCACCTCGACCCGAGCGGTGATCGTGTCGCCCGGCTTCACGGGTGAACGGAAATTCCAGTTGACGTTGAGGAACACCGAGCCAGGTCCGGGCAGATCCTCGGCAACCACCGCGTTGAGCAAACCGCTGGTGACCCCTCCCTGGACCACGATTCCTCCGAATCGTGATTGTCCGGCGAGCGTTTCGTCGTAGTGAAGTGGGTTCCGATCACCGGTGATCTCGGTGAACAGCTCGATGTCTCGTTCGGTGACCAGCTTGGTGCGATTGGCGGAATCCCCTGGAGTGGGTCTCATGGTCGTCGATCCTAAGGAATGACTGTCGGCGCGCCTGCGTTGTCGAGTGGGATTGTGTGTCGTCATTGCGACACAGGAGGGCTGGGTTGCCGATAGTGCTTCGTATTGTGACATCGATGCTGGAAGCAGGTCAGAGAGGAGCGTTCATCGCACTGGTTGCCGCGATGGCGATTGTGGTTTCCGCCTGCGGCACTGGTTCCGCCGACCCCGCAGGCTCGGAGATCAGCGAGGAGGCCGAGGCCTATCTGGAGGCAGTTGCCGAGATCTCCAGCAACTTCGGCGCAGTCTTTGAAAGCATCGATCAGAGGATGCAACAGGTCTACCAGACACGCGAGGCTTTGCTGACAGCGATCGCCGACGCGGGGATACCGGGTGCTTCGGAGAGTGCCCTTGTCAGGGCCGACGCATTGTCACCACCTGAGGAGTTCGAAAGGGACCATCAGGTATGGATCGAGTATCGGATAGCGATTGTCGCTCTGGCCGATGAGTTGATTGCCGCCCTGGAGAAACAAGACCTGGAAGAGGTACTAGGGGTGAATGATGCGATGTTACGGCGCGTCAGCGTCCTGGCGTTAAATGCAAGCCGGGACTTCTGCCTCGCATTTGGACAAATTGACGAAGGCGCACTTTGCGTTGCCGGCGATGGACTGCCTGGAGGCCAGTATGGGTTAGACGCCCATGAAGCTCTACGCCGGTTCACCCTGGACACCCAGGGTTTCTTCGGTTTCCCTCCGGATCTCTCACCCGAGGAACGAGCTGTCAGACTCAACGAGGTTCAGTCCTATATCGAAAAGGCCCTGAAGGACACCGGTGAGAGGATGGCTGAACTCAACCCGCCCTCCGAATTCGTAGAAGACAACGCTGCTTTCGTCCGGTATTTCGAAGAGCAATATCAGACGGCAGTGGCCATCACCGCGGCGAATGCTCAGCGGGACCCCACCGAGGTTCTCAGGTTGTTCGAAGAATCTGGTGTGGTGGCGGATCGCTTGACCGACAGTCTCTCGGACGAATACGAGCCCATCGCCACACCGTTCTTTCACAGATAGCGGCTGCTTCTCGCTCAGCTTTCCCTGATCGTCACCTTGTTGATGACGACATCGTCGTGAGGCCGGTCGCTCCGGTCTGTTGCTATAGCAGCGATCGAGTCGACAATCTCCAATCCCGAGTCGACTTTGCCAAAGATCGTGTAGCTGTGTGGCAGCCCCGCGTCACCGTGGCATATGAAGAACTGGCTGCCGTTGGTGTGCGGTCCGGAGTTGGCCATTGCAACCACCCCGCGGTCGTAGCTGGCGGCACCTTCGATTTCGTCGCGAAACTTGTATCCGGGCCCACCGCGGCCTGTTCCGGTCGGGTCGCCACCCTGAATCATGAAACCTTCGATCACACGGTGGAAGATGACGCCGTCGTAGAAGCCGTCCCGGGCGAGGAAGACGAAGTTGTTCACGGTCTGCGGTGAGCGGACGGCGTCGAGTTCGATGACCACCTCACCGTGATTGGTTTCCAGGGTGGCCGTGTAGGTCTTGTCGAGCTCGATGGTCAGCTCGGGCGGAGAGTCATACTGCTTGGTCATTGTTGGGTCCTTTCGAGTGGAGGCCTTCTGTACGCGCGAAAGTTCATTACGACGCGCCATGTCTCGGGAACGGTTCTCTTGGGTGAGGGTTTCTCGTTGGTCAGCCGGTAACGTGGTGGATGTGACCAACACAATATCCGCACCGTTCGGCCATCTGGCCACGGCGATGATCACGCCCTTCGCCTCATCGGGAGAAGTGGATCATGAGACCGCCTGGCGTTTGGCCAGATATCTCTCGGACCAGGGAACAGACACACTGGTGGTCACCGGCACGACGGGGGAGTCCCCAACTCTTTCCGACGACGAGAAGATCGCCCTGTATCGGACCGTCGTCGAAGCAGTGAAAGAAAAAGACGCTCGGGTCATTGCCGGCACCGGAACCTACGACACCGCCCACTCCATCGAGATGACACAACGGGCGCAGGAAACCGGTGTCGATGGTGTCCTCGCAGTGACCCCCTATTACAACAAGCCTTCTCAGACAGGTTTGATCGCCCATTTCACCGCGATCGCCGATGTCGGCGTGCCGGTGATGCTCTACAACATCCCGGGACGAACCGGGTCCCTCATCGAATTGGAGACACTGACTACGCTGTCCAGGTATCCTGGCGTGGTTGCGGTGAAAGACGCCGTGCTCGACCTCGAGTTCACTTCGGCGACTATCCAGCGTGTCCCCAGTCTTCCGGTCTACTCGGGTCAGGACAGCTTCACGCTCCCCATGCTCGCGGTGGGCGCTGTCGGCGTCGTCTCGGTGGTCTCCCATCTCGCAGGGAGAGTCATCAAAGCAATGATCAGCGCAACCCAATCCGATGATTGGCCGGAGGCAAGACGTCTTCACAACGATCTCATGCCTTTGTGCGAGGCGTGTTTCCTCGAAACCAACCCGACACCTGTGAAGGGAGCCATGAACTCGTTCTGGGAGCCCGTCGGTGACGTGAGGCTGCCTCTCGTCAACGCTTCTGCCGACACGCTTGCCGTCATCGAGAAGGCACTGGGGGCGCTTCAGGGCCTATGAGCGTCTCGATCACATTCCTGGGAGGTCTCGGAGAGATCGGCCGCAATTGCGCCGCCATCGAGATCGAAGGAAAGATCGCACTCATCGATGTCGGTCTGATGTTTCCGGAGGAGGACATGTTGGGTGTCGATCTGGTTTTTCCGGATTGGTCCTGGCTGACCAAGCGGAAGAGGGATGTCGAATGCGTGATCATCACCCACGGTCACGAGGATCACGTGGGGGCTCTCGCCTACTTCCTCAGGGACATCCAGGTCCCGGTGTACGGGTCCAGGCTGACGATGGAGATGGCGAGCGGCCGTGTCGACGAGTTGGGCGTCGAGTCGGATCTCCGAACCATTTCGCGCAGCAAGTGGATAGATCACGGGCCGTTCCGCTTCATGCTCATTCCCGTGAGCCATTCGGTCCCGGAGGCATCGGCCGTGGCTTTGGAGACACCGGAGGGCATCGTCGTGCACTCGGGCGACTTCAAGCTGGACCCCACACCCATCGACGGGCGACCAACCGACCTGCCGGCTTTCGCGGCGTTGGGTCGTCGAGGGGTGAGACTTCTCCTTTCCGACTCCACCAACGCCGAGAAAGAGGGTTTCGAGCCTTCGGAGAGCTCGGTTGGGCAACCGATCGCCGATGTGGTCCGCGATGCCCCCGGACGGGTCATCGCCGCCTGTTTCTCGTCACACATCCACCGGGTCCAGCAGATCGCAGATGCAGGTGTTGCCGCTGGAAGAAAAATCGCGTTCTTCGGTCGCTCGATGCACCGCAACACCACGATCGCCACCGACCTGGGCGTTCTCGATATCCCCGAAGGATCGGTCGTCGACATCAAAGAGCTTGTCGATCTGGCAGACGACCGACAACTGCTCATAACCACGGGGAGCCAGGGGGAGCCGTTTGCCGCCCTCTCGCTGATGTCACAGGGCAGACACAAGTATGTCGAACTCGATGGAACCGACACCGTTCTCATCTCGGCCAAGCCGATCCCGGGAAACGAGACTGCGGTGTCCAAGGTGATCTCAAATCTCATACGGCGCGGGGCTACGGTTGTCCACGGGCGTAACTCCCATGTCCATGTGTCAGGACACGCCGCGCGAGAAGAGCTGCTCACCTACCTCAATATCCTTCGCCCCAGGGCTTTCGTACCGATTCACGGGGAGTACCGCCATCTTCATGCCCACTCCGAGCTGGCGAAGGTCATGGGTGTGAAGACGGTCGAAGTCCTCGAGGACGGCGACCGGATCACCATCGAGGGAAAGAAGACAACGGTGAAGCGGAGGGCGGTGCCCGCCGGCTACGTCTATCTCGACGGGTCAGCCGTGGGAGACGTCCAGAATGCGGTTCTTCGTGACCGGTCTCACCTTGCCGACGACGGGGTGGTGGTGGTCACGGTCGGAGTAGCCCATGATACGGGCAAGCTTCTCTACGGGCCTGACATGGACAGCCACGGGGTCATGGACGACCCGAGCGCGGTCCTGGCCAAGGCCGCAGACGCGGTGAGGGCGGCGATCGGGGAGCACAAGACCGGTCGCACCGATCACGCCGAGTTGCAAAAGAGGGTCCGTCAGGCAACCGGCCGCATCTTTCGCGCCGAAACCGCACGCAAACCGGTGATCGTGCCGGTCATCATGGAACTCTAAAACCACGAACCTGAGGTAGTTACGCCCATATATGGGCGTAACTACCTCAGGTTCGTCTATTTGGGGCCTCGCCGACCTCCACCATCACCTCGTCGAGGCTCTTCCGTCTCAGGTCGGGCACCACGCAATCGTCGGCCGGGTAGCCGATGGGGAACATGGCGAACGGGCGCTCGTTTTCCGGACGCCCCAGCAGTTTCGTCAGAAAAGCCATCGGACTGGGTGTGTGGGTGAGAGTGGCCAGGCCCATGTGATGTAGAGCCGTGATGAAGATGCCCGCGGCTATCCCTGCCGACTCCTTGACGTAGAAATTGTGCTGCCTGGAGCCGTCAGGGTTCACGCCGTATCGCTCCTCGAAGATGACCACGACCCAGGGAACGGCCTGGAGAAACTCCTTGCGCCAGTCGGTGCCCAAGGGCTCGAGCGCTTCGCGCCAGTGAAGGGGCAGCCTGCCCTCCTCGTAGTTGATCCGTTCCTCTTCCTCGGCAGCTACACGAATCTGACGCTTCACCTCAGGGTCACCGGTCACCACAAAACGCCATGGTTGCCGGTGCGCACCTGAGGGGGCCGTGGAGGCGGTGCGGATGGCCTCTTCGACCAACTCCCGAGGCACCGGGTCGTCCGAGAAGAAGCGAACACTGCGTCGGCTGTCCATTTCTTCGTAGAAACTGTTGGCGCGGTCGAGCTGGCTGACCGGGTCCAGTCGCTCGAACTCGTAGGGAATCATCGGGGCCGGCATCGATTGCACCGTACTCAATCGAAACTCCGGGTATTGTCTGGATCCACATGGCAATCCGGACACCCACCCGGAAGGGATCCGGGCGGAGACGGGTGTCCCAGTCGAACAAGAACAAGAAAGCACCTCGAGGTGCGATCCGGCAGAAGCTGGCCGCCTTTCGTGACTCGGTGCGCTCGACGCTGGGCCGTCAGACAGATGACGTCTGGGGTCTTGTTCTTGTCGTGCTCGCCATCCTGGTCACACTGGCCTTCTTCGGTCGGGCCGGACCGATTGGTGACGGAATGGAGTCGGGGTCCGTCTTTCTGTTTGGTGTGTGGCGGTTTGCTCTTCCCGTTGCTCTGACAGGCGTCGGTGTAGCTCTCATCATCGGCAAGCCACGTGAGGGCGCCCGTCGATTGGTCGTCGGCGGAATAACCACCTTTGTAGGAACCCTTGCCCTTTTCCACCTGCTCACCGGGGCTATGGCCCTCCGGCCCAACATCGAACTGGTGCAGGATCGCGGTGGAGCGGTTGGAGCGCTGATCGCTTTCCCCCTGCGCAGGGTCCTCGGCAGCTGGGGTGCCTTTGTCGTCCTCGCCGCAGTCATCGGGATGGGTGTGCTAATCATGACCTCGACCACTGTTCGTGAGCTCTTTCATGGGATCAGGGACATGTGGAAGTCGCTTCGACGTTGGGCGGGTTCGGTGTTCGTCGCCAAAGCTGCGAACAAGAAACCAGACGTCGCTGTGGCCGTTCCTTCCGTTGCAGGTCCGAAGCAAATCAGGAGCGGTCGTCCCGAGCACGCTCGCCCGAGGATAGATCAGCGAGCAGATGACGGGGCCGCAACCGGGACGAGAAGAGCGGATACGCCGTTGGCCCGGACCATCGACCTCACAAAGTCTGACTACCAGTTGCCTCCGATTCATCTGTTGGAAGGAGGTACCGGTGGAGAGGTGAGCAAGCGCTCCCTCGAGGAAACCGCACGCCAACTCGAGGACACCCTTGTCCAACACGGCGTGGACGCCACGCTCACCAAGATCGTCCCCGGCCCCACCGTCACCCGGTATGAGATCGAACTCGCTCCCGGCGTGAAGGTCAACCGGGTCTCCAGTCTCTCCCATGACATCGCCTACGCCCTGGCGACACCCGATGTGAGGATCCTGGTGCCCATCCCCGGCAAGTCAGCGATCGGCGTCGAAGTGCCGAACCTGAAACGTCGTCTCGTCTCTCTCGGCGACATACTCTCGAACAGACAGACCGGTGACGGTGGACTGCTGTCGGTCGGTCTGGGCATGGACATCTCAGGACAACCGAAGTTTCTCGACCTCGCCGAGCTGCCTCACGTCCTGATCGCCGGCGCCACTGGCGCCGGAAAGTCATCCTGCATCAACTCGATCGTCACGTCGCTGCTGATGTGCACCCATCCCGATGACGTGCGTCTGATCATGGTCGACCCAAAACGTGTCGAGCTCGGCCAGTACAACGGCGTGCCCCATCTTCTCACCCGGGTCATCACACATCCGAAGAAGGCCAACGAGGCCCTGAAGTGGGCCGTTGCCGAAATGGACCGGCGCTACGACCTACTCGCCGACTCCAAGTCGCGCGACATCGAGGGCTACCGGGAGAAGTGGGATGCCGGCGAGCTGGACCCCGACGGTTTCGATCGGTTCCCATTCATTGTGATCCTCATCGACGAGCTCAATGATCTGATGATGGTGGCCGGCCGCGAGGTCGAGGAGTCCATCGTCCGGATCGCCCAAATGGCCCGGGCGGTCGGCATCCATCTTGTCATCGCCACCCAGCGGCCGTCTGTTGACGTCATCACCGGCGTCATCAAGGCCAACATCCCCAGCCGTCTTGCCTTCAGCGTTGCCTCCCAGACCGACAGCCGGGTGATCATCGACGGTTCAGGGGCCGAGAAGCTCATCGGCATGGGCGACATGCTTGTCGTGACCGCCAAGGAGCCCCGACCGCAACGCATTCAAGGCGCTTGGGTCCGCGAATCTGAAATCCACGAGATCGTCGACTGGGTCAAAGAACAGCGCCAAGCCGTCTATCAGGACAAAGAGGTTCTCGAGGTGGCTGCCGGTGTCGCGGCCGCCCAGGCCGAAGACGAGAACGACGTCGACGCCGACCTGATCAGACAGGCGACGGATCTTGTTGTTCGCTCACAGCTCGGCTCGACTTCGATGTTGCAGCGCAAGCTCAGGATTGGTTTTGCCCGCGCCGGCCGGGTCATGGATGCCCTGGAGAGGAAGGGCGTCGTGGGGCCCTCAGTGGGGAGCAAGGCTCGCGACGTGCTGATGACGGTCGAGGAGCTTGAAGAGATTCTCAACTCGGAGACTGCCGGGGTCTGAGCCGTCGTCTGCGCGGAGCTGGCATGGTGGGACACAGCTGAGGTGCCTCCGACACGGTTTATGCTCGCAAGCTCCCCCTTCTGACTTCATGTACAAGGAACGAGCTTGACTTCACGCAAATCAGGGCTGGGCCGCGGTCTCGAGGCCCTCATCCCATCTGCATCCGAGACGACGCGCACCATATCATCAGGGCAGACTCAGGTCGATGGGAATCCCTCGATGTTTGGACTGGTGAATTCGGATGGATCGGTTCGTGATCGTCTTCCGATAACAGTGGAGGACATGCGGGATCTGTACGCCGACATGGTGGAAGCCCGCACATACGACGAGAAATCTATGGCGATGCAGCGTCAAGGGCGACTGGCCACCTACGCGCCGTTTCGCGGCCAGGAGGCTGCCCAGATCGGCGCCGCGGCCGCCCTCCACGAAGACGATTGGGTTGTGGGGACCTACCGCGACGCCGCCCTCAACTGGCGCGCCGGCTACCCGTGGCGTCTGCTTTTCCTGGGTCGAACAGGAGACGAGCGCGGCGGAGAGCCGCCCCAGGGCGTGAATGTACTGCCACCGTCGATCACCGTGGGCGGCCACATGATCCATGCTGTGGGGCTGGCATGGGCGGAAAAGCTCCAGGGAAGCAACAGGATCGCACTTACCTCTTTCGGCGACGGGGCCACGTCAGAGGGTGACTTCCACGAGGCAATGAACTTCGCTGCCGTATTCGCGACGCCGACGGTCTTTCTGTGTCAGAACAATGGTTACGCGATCTCCTATCCGACTGCGGAGCAGACCAAATCGAAAACGATCGCCGCAAAGGCAGACGGATACGGGATGCCGGGGGTTCGCGTCGATGGAAACGATGTAGTGGGAGTGTTGGTCGCCGTCCGCGAGGCTGCGGATCGGGCTCGAAAGGGAGAGGGGCCAAGTCTGATCGAGGCTGTCACCTATCGGATGGGCCCCCACACCACCGCGGACGATCCAACCCGTTATCGGGACGAGGCCGAGTCGAGGGACTGGGAGGGCCGAGACCCGCTCCTCCGTGTTCGACGACTTCTCGAGAAGGCCGCGGGCTGGACCGAGGAGTGGCAGACGGAGCTGGAGAAGAATGCCTCTGAGGTCATCGAGGAGGCTGTTGAGTGGGCCGAGAACGTGCCCGAGCCAACCTTTGAGCAGATGGTGGACCGGGTGTTTGCGGAGAGACCCCCGTCTCTGACCCAACAACCGGATGGGGTTGCCGATGAATGAGTTGAACCTCGCTCAGGCCCTGAATGGTGCGCTGGACACCGCGCTGTCCTCCGACGATCGGGTGGTCTTGCTTGGTGAGGACATCGGGCGTACCGGAGGCGTCTTCAGGATCACAGATGGGCTTGCAGACAAATACGGGACGAATCGGGTGTTCGATACCCCGGTCGCCGAGTCTGGCATCGTCGGAGCAGCGTTTGGCATGGCCATCGCCGGGATGAGGCCGGTGGCCGAGCTTCAGTTCCTGGGATTCTCCTATCCGGCATATGACCAGGTCATCAATCATGTTGCCCGGATCCGAAACCGCTCCAACCACCGATTCACTGCCCCGCTGGTGATCCGCATCCCCTACGGCGGCGGGATAGGAGCAGCCGAGCACCATTCGGAGTCGACAGAGGCCATCTACGCGCACATCCCGGGTGTCAAGGTCGTTGTGCCGTCCACGCCCCGAGACGCCCGCGGATTGCTGCTTGCCGCCATCGAGGACCCTGATCCAGTCGTGTTTCTCGAACCGATCAGGCTGTATCGGGCCATCAAGGAGCAGATCCCCGAGATCTACTACCGGGTTGACATCGGCCCGGTTCGTGTCGAGCGATCGGGTGACGATGTCACCCTGTTTGGCTGGGGAGCGATGATGAGGGAGACCCGACGGGCGGCTTCTGCCCTCGAAGAGGAAGACGTCTCGGTGGAGGTGATCGATGTCCGAACATTGACGCCGCTGGATCGTGATGGGATCGTGGCCAGTGTTGAGAAAACCGGTCGGGCCGTGGTGGTGCACGAGGCTCCATTGACCGGAGGGTTTGGGGGTGAGATCGCCGCCACCATTCAGGAGCGGTGTCTTTACTCGCTGCTGGCGCCGGTGCAGCGTGTTACCGGTTGGGACACGGTCTTCCCGCTCAAGCGTTCAGAAGGCCACTACCTTCCATCTGTGGATCGGATCACTGCCGCAGCGAGAAGGACATTGGAGGAATAGTGGCTCGCGAGTTCAGACTTCCCGACATAGGCGAAGGTCTCACCGAGGCCGAGATTGTCCGCTGGCTGATCGCTGAGGGCGACCCGGTTGCCGCCGATCAACCCATCGTCGAGGTGGAGACCGACAAGGCGGTTGTCGAAATTCCGTCGCCTTACGAGGGAATCGTGGTCCGTCACGGCGGCGCCGAGGGAGAGACCATCGAGGTCGGCGCGGTGTTGGTGGTAATTGGTACCCAAGGCGAGACAGCGGGCGGCAGACCGCCGGTTGAGACATCCGAGGCTGCCCCCATAGTCGGAACAATCAGCGAAGAGGCGGAGGTGATCGGGGCTGTCACCGAGTCGGTGGCGCCCGTTGCGACATCTGTGAAAGCCCTGCCAGTAGTCCGCAAACTGGCTCGTGACGCCGGGCTCGACCTGGAGACCGTCACCGGGACCGGGACGGGAGGAAGGGTCACCCGCGAGGACGCCGAAGCCGCCATTGCCTCCACCGCTCCTCCGACCGCGAGAGAGGCGGCTCCGTCAGAAACCGAGCCGGCGAAACCTTCTGTAGCCACCACAACGAGCCTGGACGAGCGTCGTCCCATGTCTCGTCTGCGCCGCACCATCGCAGCCAACATGGCGAAGAGTTGGGCCGAGATCCCCCACGTGACGACCTTCGACGATGTGGATGCGACAAGGCTCCTCGAGGTTCGCGTCGCGCTGAGTGAGCGACACCAAATCAAGATTCCCATCGAGGCTCTGCTGGTACGGGCGGTGCTTCCCGCCTTGAGCGCTTTCCCGGAGTTCAACGCCACCTTGGAGGGTGATGACCTGTTGGTGCATGGCTCACATGACATCGGGATCGCCGTCGACACACCCGATGGGCTTCTCGTGGCGGTGATCCGCGACGCCGACTCGAAGGGAGTTCTCGAACTCGCCACCGAGGTGGCACGGTTGGGAGAAGGCGCACGGGAACGCAAGCTCTCCCCCGACGAGCTCACGGGGCAAACGTTCACCGTTTCCAATATTGGCGCAGTAGGCGGTGGGCATGGAACGCCCATCGTTCCTCCGGGGACGACGGCCATCCTGTCGATCGGTCGCGCAAAGTCGAAGCCCACCGTTTACGACGGGGATCTGGCCATTGCCCCGGTGATGCCACTGTCGCTCTCATATGACCACCGGGTGATCGATGGCGGTCTGGGTAGGAGGTTCATGTCCCTGGTGATGGAGAATCTCGAAGAGCCTGCTCTCTTTCTGGCCGGATAGCTGTGCCACACGTCCACGTTCTCGAATATGACGAGACTTCGGGAGTTGCTCGTCGCGAGTACGACGCAGCGCAACGGCGGGCTGGGAGGATCTGGAACATCGTCTCGATCCAGAGTCAACTTCCCGAGGTGATGCGTGATTCGATGCGTCTCTACCAATCGATCATGTATGGCCCTTCGCCCCTGTCCCGCGCGCAACGGGAGATGATCGCCGTGGTCACGTCTCAGTCGAATGAGTGTCACTACTGAATAGCAGCGCATTTACACGACCTCCGGGATGAGGTCGACGATCAGGAGACGGTTGATCGATTCGCGGTCGGTTGGCGTACCGCTCGACTGGATGACCCGACCCGTGAATTGCTCGAGTTCACAGAGAGAATCACCGCCAAGCCTGGCGCTGTCGACGCCGCCGACGTCGAACGTCTTCGTCGCCACGGATACGACGACCAGGCTATTTCGAGCTGTGTTCAAGTCGTTGCTTACTTCAACTACATCAACCGAATAGCCGAGGGTCTTGGTGTGTCTGGCGAAGACTGGCTTGGTGACGACGGGCGACCTCGCTCGGTTTAGCCTCCGGGTATGGCAAAAGACAAGAGCAAGAAAAAGAAGAATAAGTCAAAGACGAAATCTCCTGAACTCAAGGAGAAGAAAGCAACGCGGCAGTACACGGGTGTGTTTGGCGGGGAGAAGGTTGCCTACACGGCGACGGCGGCGACCCAGGTATTCGAGGTCAACGAGAAAAAGGCTTCGTTCTTCTACGTTTCCTACGCCAAAGACGAGGCAGACTCGGCAACGCGACCGATCCTCTTCTGCTTCAACGGCGGCCCGGGCTCATCGACGGTCTGGCTTCATCTCGGTCTCTTCGGGCCGATGCGGATGGAGTTTGACGAGGAGGGCTTCAAAACGGGCATGCAGGGCAAGCTCATCGAGAACGAGCACTCGATCCTCGACGTGACCGATGTGGTGTGTGTCGATGCGATGGGCACCGGGTTCAGCACCACGGCCAAGAAAGAGGACGAGAAGGATTTCCACCACTACAAACACGATGTCGAGGCTTTCAGTCACTTCATAGTGCATTACCTGAACCGAAACGGTCGATGGGCCTCGCCGAAGTATCTGGCGGGGGAGAGCTACGGCACCTTGCGAGGAGCGGCAATCGCCCGTGAGCTGTTCGCCACCCACGGCGTCGAGTTCAACGGCATCGTCCTGATCTCTTCGATTCTCAACTATCAGACGGTGGGGCTCGATCGCAAGTCCCTGATGTTCCACCCCGGCAACGACCTCCCTTACGCGCTCTATCTGCCGACTTACGCAGCGACGGCCTGGTACCACGGTCAGCTGTCGGACGAGCTTCAGTCGAGATCGGTCAGGGAGCTTCTCGATGAAGTCGAGGAGTTCGCCCTTAGGGACTACTGGTCGGCTCTCGCTGCAGGTGATCAGATAGACACCGCGGAGCGGGCGTCGGTGGCAGAGAAGCTTGGTGAGTACACGGGTCTTGGTGCCGAGTACATCGATCGCTACGACCTTCGCATCCACATCCTTCGATTCTGCAAGGAACTTCTGCGTGATCAGAGAAGGACGGTTGGTCGAATCGACTCCCGTTATGTCGGTATCGACCGGGATAGCGACGGAAACATCATCGAGGCTGATCCAAGCACGGACGCCACTGGAGCCGTGGCGACTTCGGCGCTGAACCACTATCTGAGAGACGAGATCGGGTTCGACTCCAAAGAGATTTACGAGATCCTGTCGATGAAAGTCAACGAGCGATGGGAGTTCGAAGACTTCAAGAATCAGTACGTGGACACTTCGGAGAACATGCGTGAGGTGCTTTCCCGGTCGAAAGGTACCCACGTCTTTGTCGCCAACGGTTATTTCGATCTGGCGACGCCACATTTTGCCACCGAGTACACGTTCTCCCATATGGGACTTGATCCTGAAGTAAGAGAGAACGTGCGCATGGAGTACTACGAAGCCGGTCACATGATGTACGTGCATCAGCCATCACTTGCCGCATTGGCCGGTCACCTGAGGGAGTTCGTCACCGACACGACCTGATACCGAGCGTGTGCAGGAACGTGGACCCATTCCACACTCCTGCACACGCATTGGGCCTAGTTGAGGTCTTTCCAGACGATGGAGTTGGCGAGGTTGTCGATCGCTTGCCGACCGGCGGCGAGCTCACCAACGATGAGGACCGTGTCGCCGTTTACATCGAGAATGTAAATGACGTACTCACCTGCGTCTTCTTCGGGACCGAGGATCCATGTCCCGATTCCCGGCCCCCACTGTTCACGAAACGATTCACTTGGTCGCTGATGGTGGACTCATCGACGCGGAAGAAGACACCTCCGGCGATCGTATCTTCGTTTCGTCCCTCGAAGGGGGTTAGCGCAAAGGCATCCTCTCCTGGCGTATTCGCATCCGGTATCCACCCATCCGGGACGTCGAACGAGAATGCGGGGACGAACCCCAAGACCCGGTAGTGCCCGGCCGGCCCCCCGGAATAGATCGGTATCGACTCCTAGGCAGCCTCGGCCGCGTCGATGGTTGTACCGGGTTGCTCAGTCGCGGTCGGCGGACCGGTAGTGGTTGGCACCGCATCAGCCACCGTTGTCGGATGCGACTGGAGCGTCCTTGGCGCCGTGGTTGATGACCAACAATGCGACTCCGACGACCACAGCCAGGACCGCTGCTATCAGCCACGGCATCATCGGTCGCTTCTCTTCCTGCTCCTCGACTTTCTCTGTCTCTATTTGTGTCACTTCGCTGCTCCCTTGAATCAGGGTTGCGAGGTAGGCAGCAGCATCGGGATCGATCCTCTCCAGACCATCTAGTTCTGGGACCGGATTGCCCTTTTCGAAGAGAGCAAGGACTTGAGTCTCAACGCTCACGGCACACCATCCTTCCTGAGCAACGGGGGAAACTGTCTTCTTTTGGTCTCGTAGGTATTCTCGAACCAGGTTTTGCCTGGCCCGATGAATTCTTTGTTTGGCAGCGTTGGCGGTGATGTCGAGAACGCCTCCGATGTCCTCGAGATCGCCCCAGCTAGCGGTCCTCGGAGTGACGTTCCACAACCGAAAGCACCTCCGGCATGTCCAGCTCGGGGTAGGGGTCAGGGGCGAGAAGTCCCAAGATTCGGGCTTGTGACCGAGCCGAGACGATCACCTTGTTCTCCCACCTCTCGGCGGCGTCAGCCGCTGGATTCCGACAGCAAGTGGGATCGGGACAGCCTGAAGTCTCCCGGTTCTCGGTGTCCCGCCCTCGGAACCAGCGGGCATCGGCGAACTTGACCCCCAGGGTGGTGGCGTAGGACGGATCCCGGTCCGCTTCGACGTGTGTTGTACAGAAGAAGGTACCCGCGGAGGTGTCGGTGTACTGGTGGTGGGTCACGAAGCGGTCGACCGAGTCGAACGTGGCCCTGGCTCCCCACCGGCGGCATATGCGCTGGGTCTCCAGACCCCCGTGCTCATCTCGATCGACGGGCAGTCCATCGTTTGAGTACCCCTTGACGATCGTCCCCATCTGGTCGCTGATGAGAAGATGACACTCGATTCCAAGGTGTCGGGTGAGAAGATTGACGATTCGCCATGCCGCCATCTCATAGGAGACGTAGTAGAGCTCCTTCACGTCTTCGACGTCGATGTCGTGCTGCTCCCTGGAAGTTCGGAGCCGGCCGACCACAGCCTCTTCCGGGACGAGTACGGCTCCTGCGAAATAGGCGGTCTCCATTCTCTGTCGTAGGAAAGTGTCGAGATCGGGATTGGTCTCGTGCTCGAGAAGCGATCCGGCGAGGGTCTGGAGTACCGCCTTTCGGGCTTGACGGGTGCGTAGTTCGTTGCGTTGGGCGATGTAGATGCGGTGGTGCTCGGTGTCGATGATGGATCGTGCGAACAGGGGCATGTCATCGATGGGTGTCAGATCGAACCCGGAGTCGGCGACGAGGTCGAGGAGGTTTCGCGATGAGAACGGTCCTTCCCCGGCGTACCCGGAGGCGGCCAGTGCCTTGCGTGCCGCGGCTTCCACATGTTCGAGGTGTCCATCGTTGTCGGCCAGATAGGCGTGAACGGCGCCGTTGGCACGTCGAACGTCTTCGGAACCTGCCGAGTCGAGACCCGATTTGTCACGCAGAGCCGCATGGAGGCCAACGATGTGCGTCAGGGTCTCGGTGCTCATCTTGGCGCTGGGTTTTACGGCGGGGAGATCGAGCGATTCGAACAGAGCACTCTCCTGTGATCGGATGAGGGCGATCTCGAGCGAGTCACGTCGGCTCGGGGGAGTGGGCTCGAGGAGATCCGAGACGTCGACTTCGAGCGCAGACGCCAGGTCCATCACCAGGGTTACCCGGGGCTCCTTTTTGCCATTCTCGAGAAGCGAAAGATAGGGGGCGGGCTTTCCCACTTGTCGTCCAAGCTGATCCAGAGTGAGTCCGGCTTCGTTTCGGTAGTGACGTAGCCGTCGTCCCAGTACCAGGGGATCCAATTGCCGAGGTTCGACCATATCTCCTCCAATCCGAAAGATAGATCGATCTTATACCCAGAATTGAACTGATCTTGGTGTAGGAGCGAAGAAGATAGTGTCTTGTGAATCAATTCAAGCAGACCGCCACGGAGCGAAAGATGCTCACACCCGATGCGGTCGCCTTTCTCATCGATCTGGAGAACGAGTTTGGTTGGCGGCGTGGACAGATCCTGACCCGACGAGAGGTTCGCCAGCACGCGATCGACGGCGGTGAGATTCCTGACTTCGACCCGGCGACCAGCCAAATCCGGGATGGTGACTGGACGGTCGCACCGGTCCCCGAGGATCTCGAGGACCGGAGGGTCGAGATCACCGGTCCGGTGGACGCCAAGATGATGATCAACGCCCTCAACTCGGGGGCGAAGGTGTTCATGGCGGACTTCGAGGACGCCACCTCTCCCCGGTGGAACA
Organism: Acidimicrobiia bacterium; assembly: GCA_036446835.1. Classification (GTDB taxonomy): domain Bacteria; phylum Actinomycetota; class Acidimicrobiia; order Spongiisociales; family ZC4RG35; genus SZUA-217. Next base: position 9,420 of record JAZFTT010000038.1, on the reverse strand, counting down.
ACCTTCTCGAGGGCCATCTCAACATCGTCGGGGCTTATGAGAGAACCCTCGAGATGGAGACGGACAAGAAGCACTACAAGCTCAACACCGAGGTCGCCACCCTCATGGTCCGGCCCCGCGGTTGGCATCTCACCGAGAAGCACTTTCTGGTTGACGGGCGACCGATGTCGGCATCGCTCTTCGACTTCGGGCTCTACATGTTCCACGGCGCCGGGGCCGCTATTCACAACGGGACAGGGCCCTACCTCTACCTTCCCAAGCTGGAGTCCCATCATGAAGCCCGGCTCTGGAACGACGTGTTCGTCTGGACACAAGCCAATCTCGACATGCCGCAAGGAACCATCAAGGCCACCGTTCTCATCGAGAACGTTCTGGCGGCATTCGAGATGGACGAGATCCTCTACGAGCTCAGAGAGCATGCCGCCGGCCTCAACGCCGGACGATGGGATTACATCTTCTCAATGATCAAGAAGTTCAGGAACAGGTCTGACTTTGTCCTTCCGGACCGGTCCCAGGTGACGATGACCGTGCCTTTCATGCATGCCTACACGGAGTTGATGATCAAGACATGTCACCGGAGAGGGACTCACGCGATTGGTGGAATGGCGGCGTTCATTCCCAACCGACGCGACCACGAGGTGACGAAAAAGGCGGTGGCTGCGGTGTCCGCCGACAAGGCCAGGGAGGCGGACGCGGGTTGCGACGGCACCTGGGTAGCGCATCCGGATCTGGTGCCGATTGCCATGAGAGAGTTTGACCTGATGCTGGGCAGCAACCCGAACCAAATCGATCGACTGCGCGGGGACGTGGAGGTCGGCGCCGGAGACTTGCTCGATGTTGATTTTTCAGGTGACGTAACAATCGACGGCGTCCACACCAACGTGTCGGTCGGGATTCGATATCTAACCTCGTGGCTCTCCGGGATCGGCGCGGTTGCCATCAACAACCTGATGGAGGACGTGGCCACGGCGGAGATCTCCAGGTCCCAGATCTGGCAGTGGGTCCACCACGGGGTGATCACTTCCGACGGCACTCCGGTCACCGAGGAGCTGGTCAGGTCGATCGGTGGCGACGTTGTTCGCCAGATCGAGGAGGAAGAACACCCCCACCCGGGTCAATGCGAATACGCCCGGAAGATCTTCGAGGAAGTTGCGCTCGACGAGAGCTTTGTCGACTTTCTCACCTTGCCAGCGTACGAGCTCATCACCTGAAGGAGAGACCTGTGTCGCATTTCGCAAATGAGGCTGCCCGCCTAGCCGATGACTGGAAGACCAATCCGCGCTGGGACGGCATCACTCGCGATTATACCGCCGAGGAGGTGGTTCGTCTGAGGGGCAGTATCCGCGAGCAGCACACACTGGCCAACCGGATGTCTCAGAAGCTGTGGCGACTCCTGACCACGGAGGACTACATAAGCGCCCTCGGAGCACTCAGCGGGGGACAGGCCGTTCAGATGGTGAAGGCCGGGCTCAAGTCGATCTACCTGTCCGGATGGCAGGTGGCGGGCGACGGAAACCTGGCGGGTGAGGTCTACCCCGACCAATCGCTCTACCCGGCCAACTCGGCGTCGGCGATGGTGAAGCGGATCAACAATGCCTTGCGTCGCGCCGACCAGATCCATTGGGCCGAGGGAGACATCGAGATGGATTGGTTTGTCCCCATCGTGGCCGACGGCGAGGCGGGCTTTGGCGGTGCCCTCAGCGTATTCGAGTTGACCAAGTCTTTCATCGAAGCTGGAGCTGCGGGTGTGCACTTCGAGGATCAACTCGCCGCCGAGAAGAAGTGCGGCCACATGGGCGGAAAGGTGTTAGTGCCGACCAGCCAGCATGTCCGAACGCTTCGCTCGGCCCGACTGGCAGCGGACGTTGCCGGTGTGTCGACCCTCATCGTCGCCCGCACAGACGCCAACTCGGCAACCTTGCTCACCTCGGACGTCGATCCCCGCGACCGCGAGTTCACCACAGGCGTCCGCACCGCCGAAGGCTTCTTCGAGGTTCGTGACGGACTCGACTCGGCGATCGCCAGAGGATTGGCCTACGCCCCGTACGCCGACCTGATCTGGTGTGAGACTGCCAAGCCCGACCTCGACGAGGCTCGAAGGTTCGCCGGGGCCATTCATGCCGAGTTCCCTGCCAAGATGCTGGCCTACAACTGCTCTCCGTCGTTCAATTGGTCTGCCCAACTCGACGAGGACACGATCGCCATGTTCCAGAAGGAACTGGGCATCATGGGATACCGCTACCAGTTCATCACTTTGGCCGGATTCCACACTCTCAACGCCTCGATGTTCCAACTGGCGCACGGCTATAACGAGTCGGGGATGAGTGCGTACGTGGAGCTCCAGAACCAGGAGTTTGCCATGGAGGAGCAGGGGTACACCGCCACCAAGCACCAGCGTGAGGTGGGCGCCGGCTATTTCGACCTGGTCTCCCAAGCAATATCCGGCGGCACCTCCTCAACCCTCGCCCTCACCGGCTCCACCGAAGAGGACCAGTTCTAGACCGTTCTGGATGCGGCAAGCGTTGGTGGTCGGGGCACTAGTTTCCACGACATGACCCAATGCCTGCATCCCGACACCACCTGGCACAAAGTTGCCGAACTCGATGATCTCCCTGAGGGACGGGTGAAGACGGTCACCGTCGGCAGACGAAGCCTTGCCCTGACCAACGTCGACGGAACCTACGGCGCTCTTGACAACCGCTGTCCCCATCAGGGTGGTCCGCTTGGCGAGGGATCGATCGAAAAGGGTTGGCTTCGCTGCCCATGGCATGGATACGACTACGACCCACTAGACGGGAAGCCCCCGGAGGGGTTCTCTGACAGCCCCTCATGTTTTGCCACCGAGGTCCGCGACGACGGCGTCTACGTGGCGCTCCCCCCACACCACGAACGGGAGAGGACTGTCAGCGATGTCCTTGTGGAGACGATGGTCAACTGGGGAGTCACCCATGTCTTCGGCATGGTCGGCCACTCCAACCTCGGTTTTGCCGACGCTATGAGAGAAGCTGAGACGAGGGGCGACCTGACCTATATCGGGATACGCCATGAGGGTGCAGCGTCCTTCGCGGCGAGCGCCTACGGAAAGCTCACCGGTGAGCTCGCAGCCTGTTTCGGAATCGCCGGCCCTGGCTCGACGAACCTGTTGACCGGCCTGTACGACGCCAAGGTGGATCGTGCCCCGATTCTCGCCATCTCCGGGCAGGTCCCTTCGAAGACCAAGGGGCGTGGAGCTTTTCAGGATCTCGACCTGGAAGGTGCGTTCACCGATGTCGCCCGCTACTCAGAGACCGTCCTGCCGGGGGGCAACTACGCCGAGATCATGACTTTGGCCTGCAAGACAGCTTTGGTCGAACGCGACGTGGCACATCTGGTGCTTCCTGATGAGGTGCAGGTGATACCGAGCAACGAGCCGGCGGGGGGTCCCGCCGGGCGAACAGGCAAGCGCGAGATTGCGCCACCAGAAGACGTACTCGACTCGGCCGCTGCGAAGATCGCCGAATCTGAAAGGCCTCTTTTCATCGTGGGTGCCGGGGCGCGTTTCGAGATGGACCGCATCATCAACTGCGCCCAAAGCATGGGCGCTCCCGTTGTCACCACTTTCAAGGCAAAAGGTCAGATCAGCGATTCTCATCCGCTCGGGTGCGGTGTCCTCGGGAGAAGTGGCACGCCGGTTGCCTCGTGGTTCATGAATGAGAGCGATCTGCTGATCGTGTTCGGGGCCTCTTTTTCGGATCACACCGGGATAGCCGACTACAAGCCGATTATTCAGATCGACTACGACCCGATGGCCCTTGGCCGATTCCACCCCGTTGAGATTCCGATCCTCGGACACGTCGGGGTGACTGCTGAGCTGCTGGCAAACCGAATGACCGGGGGCGGTGGATTCGAGGATCGCACCGAAGAGGTGGCGGAGCGCCGGGACATCTGGCGGAGGGAGAAAGCCAGCCGCCGGGTCGATGATTCGGGTCGGGGCGTCAACTCGGCGGCGATCTTCGACAGTCTGTCCGGACTGATCGACTCCGACGCGGTGATGGCTGTCGACGTCGGCAACAATACCTACTCGTTTGGCCGCTACTTCGAGGTGGAGAACCAGTCGGTGGTGATGTCGGGTTATCTGGGGTCGATCGGCTTCGCCTTTCCGGCGGCGATGGGTCTGTGGGCTGCGGTTGGCGGGGAGCGCCAGGTGGTTGCCATTGCAGGTGACGGCGGATTTGGCCAATACGCCATGGAGTTCACGACCGCGGTGAAACACAAGATGGACATCACCCTGATTCTCCTTGTCAACGACGAGTTGGGAAAGATCAGCAAGGAGCAGCGTGGTGGCGAGTTCGATGTGTGGCAGACGAGTCTCAACAACCCGGACTTCGCCGGGTTCGCCGAGCTATGTGGCGGCCGAGGATTCCGGGCGAGGGACACTTCGGGTCTGGACGAGGCCATCATGGCGGCCCTTGCTTACGAAGGGCCCTCACTTGTGCACATCGACACCGACCCGCTCCTCGTCTGAACCGTTTTGTGAAGATCTACGCGGGCATAGGCCGCGTAGATCTTCACAAAGGAAGAGTTTCGGCCCGGTACTGGAGTGAGAGGTATCATTCCTCTCCGGACAACAAACGACAGCCGCTCCGGAGGGATCCGTCATGAACATCGTCCACGTAGTGGGAACCGGGACCATCGGTGAGCCCCTGATCGGTCTCCTGGCCGACAACAAAGACCACTTCGGACTTGATGAGGTCACTTTTCACAAACGCACTCCGCTGATCACCGAGAGGGCCAAGGTAGCGGATCTGGTGCGCCGCGGGGCCGTTCTCTGCGTCGACGACGACAAGAAGTCGACCTTTGAAGAGTTGGGTCACACGCCGAAGTTCGAGAAGCGAGAGGCAATCGAACGCGCTTCGGTGGTGATCGACTGCACCCCAGTCGGTAACCAGAACAAGCAGGATTTCTATCTGGATGCGATCGGGCCCGTCGGATTCATGGCCCAGGGCTCAGAGCACGGTTTCGGTAAGAAGTACGCAAGGGGTATCAACGACTCGGCGCTGGCTCGGGAGGACGACAAGTTTCTCCAGATCGTGAGTTGCAACACCCACAACATCTCGGTGCTCATCAAGGCGTTGGGCATGGACACCGACGGGACCAATCATCTCATCGACGGACGCTTCATGTGCATGCGCAGAGCCAACGACATTTCCCAGGACACGGGCTATGTGGCGAGTCCGACGGTGGGAGCGCATAGCGATGAGAGGTTCGGCACCCATCACGCCCGTGACGCCCATGACATCTTCAGCACGCTGGGATACGACCTGAACGTGTTCTCGTCTGCGATCAAGCTGAACTCGCAATACATGCACTCGTTGCACTTCTCTCTGATCCTTGACCACGACATCACGTTGGACGAGGTGAGGGAGCGCCTGATGGCCAATACCCGGATCGCGGTCACCCACAAGAAGTCGGCGAATCAGGTGTTCTCGTTTGGCCGCGACCACGGCTACTACGGAAGGATCATGAGCCAGGCTGTTGTTGCCCTGGAAACCCTGGCGGTGCGCAGTGGCAACGAGGTCGTGGGTTTCTCTTTCACTCCTCAGGACGGTAACCCTCTTCTTTCCACGGTGGCAGCGCTGCTCTGGTATCTGGACCCCTCCCACCGCGAGGAGAAGCTCGACATTCTCCGCCGGTATCTGTTCGCCGAGATATAGAAGTGGAGGCGAAGGCCAGGGCTTCCGCCGAAGAAGCGATTCGCGCCATCGGACGACGCGACGTCCCCTTGGCTCGCACCTGTGTTTCCGAGGCGTTCGACGCCGATCACGCGGTCGGCCCCCTCGCCGACGCCATCTATTTGGCCTGTGCGGAGATCGAAGAGGAGGGCGGAGTGAGCACCGCCACCTGGAATACCCTCGCCGACGCCGTCGACTCGCCAGACCTCCTGGCGGTGGTCGAAGGGAGTCGCTCCTGAGTTGCAGGCGTGTGTAAGTGCACACGCATTTATGCTCTCCGGTGATGACTGTCCCTTCCCTATGGCTCACAACGCTTGGCTGTGCAAAAAATCAGGTCGACTCGGAAAAGGTCACGGCGATGCTTTCCGAAGCCGGTTACGTCTGGGCCGACTCACCCGAGACCGCCGACGTGGTCATGGTCAACACCTGTGCATTCATTGAAGAGGCCCGGGCCGAGTCGGTTGACACCATCCTCGACCTCCAAGATCGCAAGCGCGACGACGCCCGGTCGATCGTGATCGGTTGCATGGCTCAACGTTTCGGTACAGAGGTGTCGTCGGCCCTACCCGAAGTCGACGCCGTTCTCGGGATCGACCGCTACGGCGAACTGGTGGGAGTTCTCGATGACCTGACGCGTTGGCATCCTGTAGACATCAAACGGCGCCCGATCATGGACATCCTGCACGCCACAGGTCGCCCCGTTTCAAACCTGCCGTACGCGTATCTCAAAGTGGCCGAAGGATGTAACAAACCGTGCACCTTCTGCGCTATCCCACTGATTCGGGGCAAGCAACGTTCACGACGCCCGACCGAGATCAGGAATGAGCTCGTTGGCCTGGTGAGTTCCGGGGTGAGCGAGGTGGTGCTGGTCGCTCAGGATCTCGCAGCCTATGGACGCGACATCGACGCCCCCGGCGGGCTTCCGGATCTTCTCGCCTTCCTTTCCGATGTCGACGGTCTGCGTCGTCTCCGACTGCTCTATCTGCACCCGCGGGAGATCAGCGACCGTCTCCTCGACGAGATGACGTCCAACGTCATGGTGGCCCCATACTTCGATCTCTCCATTCAACATGTCTCCCAGCCGTTGCTGAGGGCGATGAAACGTCCGGGGAACACGGAGAAGCACCTTGCGCTGGTGTCCCGCATCCGCGACCTCGAGCCGTCGTCGGCCCTTAGGTCATCTTTCATTGTCGGCTTCCCCGGCGAAACCGACGGTAATGTCGACGAGCTTGCTGATTTCCTCGACAACGCCCGGCTCGACTGGGCCGGGTTCTTCCCCTACTCGGCCGAACCGGGCACCCCTGCGGCCACGATGGACAATCAGGTCCCGAGGGAGGTGACGCTGGAGCGACTCCGCTATCTCTCCGGAATCCAGGACGAGGTCACAACCACACACAACGAGGCGTGGCTGGGTCGAGCCGATGAGATTCTCGTCGATCAGGTCGAAGACGATGTGCCGGTGGGGCGTTCATATCGGCACGCTCCCGAGATCGACGGTGTTGTCCGCGTCGACCGGGGCAAGCCGGGGGAATGGGTCAAGGTCGAGTACACCGGGGTCTACGGCCCGGACATGGAAGCCATTGTTCTGTGATTGTTGAGGTAATCGCCGTCGGCACCGAGTTGCTGCTCGGCCAGATCACGAACACCAACGCATCGACAATCGGCTCGGCTCTAGCCGAACACGGCTTTGACGCTCACTTCCAACAGGTTGTGGGTGACAATGAGGCTCGCGTCGCGGAATCGATCAGAGTTGCCATCAAACGATCCGATGCGGTGATCATCACCGGGGGGATTGGCCCCACCCAGGATGACCTCACCAGGGAGGCGGTTTGTTTGGCTACCGGTCTCGAGATGGAGTTCAGTGACGAGTACGCCGATCATCTGCGGGAGTGGTGGGAGCGCAGAGGCCGGGAGATGCCCGAGTCCAACCTCCAACAGGCCGAGCATCCTGCCGGTGCAGAGCTTCTGGCGAACCCGAAGGGCACCGCGCCGGGACTGATGATCGAGCACGAAGACACTCTGATCTTCTGTGTGCCCGGGGTCCCTGCCGAGATGGAGCACTTGTTGCACGAAGAGGTGATTACGCGTCTCTCCGCCGCATCGGGCGAGAAGGCCGTCCTGGCGAGCCGACTCCTCCGCACGTGGGGTCGCTCGGAGTCGGACATCGCCGATTCGCTGGACGACATCTATCGCAGCTCGACCAACCCCTCCCTTGCGTTTCTCGCTTCCGGAGGCGAGATCAAGATTCGAATTACCGCCAAGGCCGATGACAGAGCCTCGGCATTGAAACTGATCGAGCCGATGGAGACCGAGGTCAGGTCCCGGATGGGCTCGGTCCTGTTTGGCACCGATGACGAAACCATCGAGAGAGTCATTTTCAAGTTGCTCACCGAACTCGACTACACCATCGCCGCGGCAGAGTCGATGACGGGTGGCCTGGTGACCGCACCACTAACCTCCCTGCCAGGCTAGTCGGCCGTTACTCGCGGTGGCATACTTGCCTATCACTCCGAATTGAAGGAGCGTCTGCTCGGCGTCAGGGACGCATCGACGGTTGTCGACCTGGAGACGGCGGAGGAGATGGCCCGGGGCGGACGCGAGTTGCTTGGCGCCGATGTGGTGGTGTCGGTCACCGGTTCGGCGGGCCCGGAGCCGCTGGAGAAACCGGTCGGGACCATGGTCATCGGTGTCTCAACTCCTGAGCACACACAGGCAAAGGAGATGCGCATGGTCGGGGATAGGGAAAGGGTTCGCACCTACGCCGTCACTTCTGCGTTGCATCTCATCCGTCTGGCGCTGATCGGCAAATGGTGGGGACGCTAGTGGCCCGTTGCCCAAGTGGCTACGCGGTCTCACCGGCCCTCGATGCCCCTGGCGGCGTCCTCCGCCTCGACGCAGCTATGGCTGCGCCTTCGTTGTGCGTCCTGGCCAGTTGACGCCGATTACCCGGTGACACCGCGGCATCAATTGAGCGACAGACCACTAGGGCGAGTATTTGCCGCGGTGCCGCTGCCTCCCGAGATCCGGATGGCGCTGGCCGACCGGACATCGGTTCTCGGCATTCCCGGCAAGCTGGTCCCGCCGGAGAACTGGCATCTGACACTGAGATTTCTGGGGGTCGTGGACGAGGTCACCTACGAACGGTTCCTCGCTGGTATGAGCGGGGTCGAAGGTGTGTCCCCGTTTCCGATCAGACTCGGCTCGTTGGGAGGCTTTCCCAACGAACGAAGAGCGACCGTCCTCTGGGTCGATGTCATCGAGGGTGTGGAGACACTCGGTCGGCTCAACGAGATTGCCGAAGAGGCTGCCCGAGCCGCCGGCCTCGAACCGGAGGAGCGTCCGTACCAACCCCATCTCACCCTGTCACGAATCCGTCCACCCGAGGATATCGGCCCTCTGACCTCAGAAAAACTCGACCTGCGATGGTCGTGCAATGAGATCTTGGTCTACGAAAGCCGTTTCAACGGAGGTGGTGTCAGATACGAACCCCTTGAATCCTTCACGTTTTTCGGGTAAATCCAACTTGCGAACACATGTTCGATCTAGCATCACCAAATCTGTCAGGGTGGTCCGATACGGTTTTGGTGATATGAGTCAGGAAGGACGCAACGTGGAACGTGACAAAGCACTCGAGATGGCGATGAGCCAGATAGAGCGTCAATTTGGAAAAGGCGCAGTTATGAAGATGGGTGAGTCGGCGCAACGGCGA
>JAZFTT010000037.1:0-5286 GCA_036446835.1 Acidimicrobiia bacterium | reverse complement strand
TATTTGGCAATTGTCCGGCGAGCCACATTAATGCCCTGGTTCGCGAGTATGCCAGCCATCTTGTTGTCACTCAGTGGCTTGACCGGATTTTCAGCAGCAACCAGTTTCCTGATGATGGCGCGAATGGCAGTAGCTGAACACTCGCCTCCGGATTCGGTGCTGACGTGACTGGAAAAGAAATATTTCAGTTCAAAAATACCCCTGGGTGTGTGTATGTACTTGCGGGTTGTGACCCGTGAGATAGTGGATTCGTGCATTTCGATTTCTTCTGCAATACTTTTTAACACCATTGGTTTCATCGCTTCATCGCCAAAATCAAGAAACCCGCGTTGTCTCTTGACAATGCTGGTACCAGGTCCTTAGCCTGGCGCGTCTTCCAATTCCGCCACTCCGACGAGTGTGGAGCGGGGCGAGTGTATCGGCGGTGTCAGTTCAAGACGAAGAAGAGCACGAAGTTGCTCGCACCAAACAGGACACCGACGATGACCGTGAGACGGTCGAGGTTGCGTTCTACGACAGTGGAGCCGGTGAGGCTGGATGTCGACATCCCGCCACCGAACACATCGGAGAGTCCTCCACCCTTGCCTGAGTGGAGAAGCACAAGGGCGATCACAGCGAGGGACAGAATGACGTGAATGATGATTGCGAAGGCTTCGAAAAGGCCCATTTCAACTTCTTCGTTTCAGACGATTGAAAACCCGCCGAGCGGCGGGAAACGAATAATACCAGCTCCGGCCGGGTTGGCCTATCCGGCCTGCTTGGAAACGGCATCCGCCGCAGCCTTGGCGGCTTGGGGGTCACCCAGATATCGACTCGACAGCGGCCTCATCTCATCGTCGAGCTCGTAGACGAGTGGAATTCCGGTTGGAATGTTTAGCCCGACGATGTCCTCCTCGCTGACTCCGTCGAGATGTTTGACCAGAGCACGCAGCGAGTTCCCGTGGGCCACGATCAACGGAGTATGTCCAGCGCGCAACTCGGCAACTATCACCTCGTGCCAATAGGGCAACATCCTGTCCACGACGTCGGCGAGGCATTCGGTCGCCGGGAGCTCCTCGGGGTCGATGTCGGTGTAGCGGTCATCGTGTGAGGGGTGACGCTCGTCGTCGACACCCACTGCCGGCGGTCGCACGTCGTATGACCGGCGCCATGCTAAAACCTGTTCCGCTCCGAACTCGTCGGCAATCTCCTTCTTGTCCAAGCCTTGAAGCGATCCATAGTGACGCTCGTTCAGACGCCAGCTCCGCCTTGTCGTTAGATCGGTCCAACCCGCCTCGGCGAGGGCGAGGTCGGCGGTGGCTATGGCGCGTATCAGCACGGAGGTGTGAACAACATCAGGCTTCAGACCTTCCTCCACCATCAGTCTCCCGGCAGTACGCGCCTCTTGCTCCCCAAGTGGGGTCAGACCGACGTCGGTCCAACCGCTGAACAGATTCTCCAGGTTCCAGATGGACTGGCCATGGCGGAGAAGAATCAGGGTGTGATTCAAATCCAATACCTGACAATGGCCGCGAACTTGTCCTGATCGAGAGACGCTCCACCCACCAACGCTCCGTCGATGTTCCTCTTCGCCATGAAGTCCTTGATGTTCCCCGGGTTGACCGACCCCCCGTAGAGGATGCGCACCGACCCGGCCGCCTCGCTGTTGGTCATGTCGCGCACCGTTTCTCGAATGATCTCGGTGATCAGCCCGGCGTCATCGGGAAGAGCCGTTCGTCCGGTGCCGATGGCCCATATCGGCTCGTATGCAATCGACAATCGCGACACCGACTCGGCGTCCACTCGTGCCAGCCCGCCTTTGATCTGGCCGACGACCACGTCCTCTGCCTGACCAGCCTCTCTCTCTTCGAGTGTCTCACCTACGCAGAGGATCGGTCTCATCCCCGCCGAGAGCACCGCCTTGACCTTCTTGTTGACTGTCTCATCGGTCTCCCCGAACAACTGCCGACGCTCGGAGTGCCCAACGATCACATGATCCACGGCGAGTTTGGCGAGCATCGGAGCCGACACCTCTCCCGTGTAGGCGCCCGCCTCCTCCCAGAACACGTTTTGGGCTCCGAGCCCAAACATCATCCGGTCCTGGTCGATGACGACCTGGGCCGATCGAAGGGCGGTGAACGGAGGCACGACGACGACTTCGACTCGCTCGTAGTCGTCCAGGTCGAGCCGGTACGAGAGCTTCTGAACCATTTGGATCGTCTCCAGATGATTGGCGTTCATCTTCCAGTTGCCGACTATCAGTGGCTTGCGCTCGCTCATGTGGCCCATCTTTCCAGAACTGCGACCCCAGGAAGAACCCGGCCTTCCAGGAGCTCCAATCCCGCTCCTCCTCCAGTGGAAAGATGCGACACTGATCGGTCTAAGCCGAGCTGACGCAACGCCGCAACCGAATCGCCGCCACCGACTGCGGTGAATCCGTCGGAGGTGGCCATGGCCCGAGCTACGTGCTCGGTCCCGTTGCGGAAGTTCTCCCATTCGAAGACACCCATCGGCCCGTTCCAGAAGACGCTTGCCGACGAGCCGACCAACTCCCAGAACCCGGCGCCCGTCTCCGGACCGATGTCGAGGCCGACCGACCCCTTTGGGATCTCCGACACCGCCACCACATGTCTCTCGGAATCTTCGGAGAATCGGTCTCCCGTTGCGATGTCTACAGGAAGGATGATCTTGCGACCGTGAGGCCCTTTCAACACATCTCTCACAGCCTCCACCATGTCATCCTGGACGAGTGACTCGCCAACCTCGAGACCTTTGGCAACGAGGAACGTGAAACACATCGCTCCACCGATCAGCATGCGATCGACCTTGGGAAGCAGATTCTCGATGACACCCAGCTTGTCCGAGACCTTGGCCCCACCGAGCACCACCGTGTAGGGACGATCCGGATCACCGACGAATCGGCCTAGTGCGCTCAGTTCGGCGTCGAGCAGAGGACCGGCGACCGACTTCACCCGCTCGGCGACACCCACCGTCGAAGCATGGGAGCGATGAACACTTCCAAAAGCGTCCTGTACGAAGACGTCGACACCCCTTGCCAGCCACTCGGCGGTTTCTGGCTCGTTGGTGGTCTCCCCTGCTAGAAATCTGGTGTTCTCCAGAACCGTGATCTGGCCACCCTTTTCGAATCCGACCTCGAGATCGGTCAGAGTCGACATGTGTGTAGCCACCGCCTTCAACGAGAGCGACGGATCCAGACCCTTGGGACGTCCCAGATGAGAGCACACCGTCATGGCCGCACCCATCCCGACCAGGCGCTCCAGGGTTGGGAGGGCCGCCCTTATCCGAAAATCGTCGGCGACGGCGCCACTGCTGAGCGGCACGTTGAGGTCGGAGCGGACCAGGACATTGCGACCGTCGACATCGACGTCGTCGATAGTCAGATAGTCGGACAAGTCTTCAGGCCCTGGGCTCGGCAAGTTCTTCGAGCACACGCCCCAGCTTCATCGGGTCGTGTGCCGGCCAATCGGCGCGTTGGTCGGCCACATCCGCAAAGACCACCCGCCAGCCGTGGCGGGAAGCAGCTTCGGCATCGATGGTGACCGCATCGTGACCCTGGGGCACATCGAAGTCTCCCCGGTGGGCCACCACCACTCCCGGCCCCTCGATTCCCGCATGGACCAGAAGAGCCTCCAGATGGTCCTCGCCGGTCATTCCCAGTGTCTCGCCGTCCTGGGTGACCAGGTTGAGCACGAACACCTTCTGAGCGGCTGCTCCCATCACGGCCGGGGCCAGCATCTGCACCATCAGAGCCGATATCAGAGACGTGTAGAGGCTGCCGGGGCCGATGACGATCTGGCTTGCGCCCGCAACCGCCTCGAGAGCGCTTCGACTGGCCGCGGTGTCTATCGGGTCGATCGACAGGTCGGAGATGTGGCCTTTCGATTCGGCGATTGCCACCTGACCGGCAACACCCTTTCCGTCCACTGTTGCGGTCAACGTCACCGGTTGGTCGGCGACCGGGATGACGGTCCCCAGGGTGCCGAGCATCATCTCCGCAGTGGCTACAGCGGATGCGAAGTCGCCGAACATGTCGGTCAGGCCCATCAGAATCAGATTCCCCAAAGAGTGCTCGTGAATGTCACCACCTTCGAAGCGATGGGCGAACAGTTCCGACCACAGGGTCGGTTCGGAAGTCAACGCCAGAAGGCACCGGCGGACGTCACCGGGAGGGGGGATACCCAGAGGAGTGAGACGTCCCGAAGACCCGCCGTCGTCGGCAACGGTCACCAGCGCCGAGATCTTCGACGCATAGGTCTGGATCGCTTCCAGGGCGGCGGCCTGACCATGCCCTCCCCCGATCGCAGCCACAACGGGGCCATCGGGATCGAGCAGAAGCGACTCGAGAGCGGTTTCGGTTTCGGGCTTCAACGATCGATGTCTCGGTGACGAACGGCGGCACGCACGCCATGCTGTGAAATACGCTTCTCCAATTCCTCCGCTATCGCAACGGAGCGGTGATGGCCACCGGTGCAACCGACACCGATCGACAGGTAGGACTTGCCCTCCGACTGAAAGCGGGGGATGAGAAACGCCAGCAACTCGTCGACTCGGTCGACGAACTCCTTGGCTCCTTCGGCGGAGAGGACATAGTCGCGTACCGGCTCGTCGACACCCCTGAGATCTTTCAACTCCGGCACCCAGTGGGGATTGGGAAGAAACCTGACGTCGAAAAGAAGGTCGACATCGCGGGGCGAACCGTGCTTGAAGCCGAACGAGCGAATCGAGACCCGCATCGGTCGGGTTGTGTCATCCTCACTGAACAGGGTGGTGAAACGTTCTCGGAGCTCATGGACATTGAGGTTCGACGTGTCGACGATGACATCAGCCACCTCACGTAGACCCGATAACACTTCTCGCTCGGCGACGATCGACCCGCTGATCGTGTCGTGTCCCAAGGGGTGGGGCCTTCGGTTCTCCTCGTAGCGACGAACGATGACGTTGTCATCAGCGTCGAGGAAGACGATCTTGGTGACTATTCCCTCCCGTTCGAGACCGATGAGGGCTTCTTGGAGCTCCTCGATGGGAAGACCACCGCGTGAGTCGATCACGACAACAAGATGTTTGTGAGCCTCGGGGATGTCGTGGGCCTGGACCGCCATTTCGAGAAGCGCCGGTGGAAGATTGTCGATGACGGTGTAGTCGAGATCTTCGAGGATCTTGGCGGCAGACGACCGCCCCGCTCCGGACATGCCGGTTACGACGAGAACATGTGGGGCATCTGTTGCGACAGGATCCATCCTGGTCCTCGCTCAGGTGTGGAGCGCAGCGTACAGGTCACCGGCCACC